>JBGYKY010000077.1:0-3164 GCA_041836105.1 Bacillota bacterium
ACATCGGCATATCCGCCGTTGGTGATGAACACCTTCGCTCCGTTGATCAGCCAGTGATCTCCCATATCAACGGCTCTGGTCTGTTGTCCGGCCGCATCGGTACCGGCGTTGGGTTCCGTCAGCCCGAATGCCCCCAGCTTTTTTCCCGTCAAAAGATCGGGGAGATATTTCCGCTTTTGCTCTTCGTTCCCCCAGTTGTAGATGGGCCAGCAGCAGAGGGAGGTATGGGCCGAACAGATGACCCCGGTGGAAGCACATACCCGGGATAGCTCCTCCACCGTAATGGCATAGGAGATCTGATCGCCGCCGGCCCCGCCGTACTCTTTGGGGAAGGGAACGCCCAGCATGCCCAGCTCGCCCATTTTCTTTACATTCTCTTCCGGGAAGCGATGCTCAGCGTCAATTTCAGCGGCAATGGGCTCCGCTTCGTTGACGGCAAATTCTCTTACAATCTTCCTGACGAATTCTTGTTCTTTTGTTTACTGAAAGTTCATTTAATTTCCTCCTTGTACCTGTTTCTGATGGTTCGACTGCCCATTTGCGGTTGTGATGTTGCCGGACTCATTTTTCACAAAAAATGTTAAAATTATAACAACTTCACACTTATTAGTTAACACCATTTTGCTTTGATATGCAAGTTTTTTTTATGTTTTTGACGTCCATTTCCTATAGTTGATATTTTCTGAATTCTTCGACACATCCGCCTTCATGCTGACTGTTTCAGGCTTTTATAATCAGGTAGTTTTAGGAATTTTCAAAATTCATATGATTTTCCGGGAAGGTTCCGATACGGCTTTGCGTGATTGTCTATACTATGTTGCTGTTTTTTTATCTCTTCCTCCCTTTCCGTTGCGAATTGCAGTCTCCCATGATAAGGTGAAAGAAAACCGCTGTCAAATTTTATGGTTCCAGAAAAGGAGGCAAACCCATGAAAAGAAGTCCAATCCGCCTGATCGCCGCAGGCCTTTTGATCCTGGCCATGGCGCTGACCGGCTGCGGCGATCCCGCCACAACCGATTCCGATACCGCTGATGATGAGCAGGACATCCTGCAAAGCCAGGAATACTTGGATCTGAAAGCTGCGCTGGATGCCATTCGGATCGAATCCGGCGCCTATTACGTCTACATGATGGTCCCCAATGCCGATGAGGATTTTCTGATCACTGTGGACGGCTCGGAGGAGCCGGACGATTTCCTGAGCAATTACGGCTGGGAGGTGCAGTTTGTGGAAGCCATGGAAGGAACTCCCGCCAGCGCCCGCTCCGCCTGGGATGACGACGTTCCCTGCTGGTCCGGCTTTGCGCCCGTCACCAATAGCGACGGCCAGATCGTCGGGATCCTAGGTGTAGATTATCCTTCCCCGGAGATCGCCGACTACCCGGAGTGGAACCGAGACAGCACCGAATGGAACGGAGTCATCGACCAGCTGCCCTCTGAAATTCCCGCGGCGGTTCTGACTGCCATGGAACGTCCCCGAAGCATTGCTGCTGAAGCTGCCGCCACCCTAAGCGGTCAGTGGGCGGATCGGTTTGAAGCCTTTATGAGCGATAAGCTGTAGGGCTGGCAGCATATCAAAAACGGACATGATAAAAGGGCGCGGCTTTTGCCGCGCCCTTTTATCGCTCATCTTCCCTCCCGAATGCGCACCGTTTCCCCGGATTCCAGGGCTTGCCGGATCAGCGCTTCGCCGTCCAGGGCACTTTCGGACACCAGGATATCTGCCAACCGGGGCCTGGTTTTGGGATGCTTTGGCAGAAAAACGGTACAACAGTCCTCATAAGGCAGAATGGATGTTTCATAGGTCCCGATTTCCCGGGCACGATCCATAATCTCCACCTTGTCCATGGCGATCAGGGGCCGCATGACCGGCAGGGTGACCGCCTGATCGGTGACCACCAGTGCCTCCGCCGTCTGACTGGCCACCTGCCCCAGGTTTTCGCCGGTAATCAGCATCATGCAGCCCCGCGCTTTGGCAATCTCCTGGGCGATCCTCATCATGAAACGCCGGACCAGCAGGGTGAGCTCTTCCTCGGGGCAGCGGGCTGCGATGGCTTCTTGAATGGGCAGCAGGTTGATAATGTGCAGCTGGAAGCTGCCGGTATAGCCGGCCACGATCCGGGCCAGCTCTTCTACCTTTTCTCTGGCCCGCTGACTGGTATAGGGATAGGAGTGGAAGTGAACGGCCTCGATCGTCATGCCCCGCTTGGCCATCATCCAGGCGGCTACCGGGCTGTCGATGCCGCCGGACAGCAGCACCATCCCCTTACCGTTGGTTCCCAGCGGCAGGCCGCCGAAGCCGGACAGCTTCTGCTCAAAAATGTAGGTTTGATCCCTTCGCACATCAATAAACAGCAGAGCATCCGGACGATGAACATCCACCTTTAACACCTTGCATCCCACCAATACCCGGGCGCCGATCCGGCGGCTGATCTCGGGAGACTGCACCGGAAAAGCCTTATCGGCCCGCTTGGCCTCCACCTTAAACGTCCGGATCCCTTTTTTCGCAATGAGCTCGTCCATAAAAGCCACAGCGGCCTCCCCGATTTTCTCCATGTCTGATTCGGTCTCCACCGCCGGACTGATGGATGCGACACCAAAGACCCGGGACACATCGGCCATAACCTTTTCTTCGTCGTGGGACTTGTCGCCCCGCACAAAAATCAGCCCTTCGCTCCGAGTCACCGTCACGCCTTCATATCCCTTGACCGCTTTTCGGATCCTGTCTGCCAGCATTCGCTCAAAATAAGGCTTGTTCAGCCCTTTTAACGCCACCTCTCCGCACCGGACGATCAACGTAAACCGATTGTTCAATCTATTCCCTCCATCTCTCCCGCTTCCGGCGGGAACCTTTTTTTCCCTATCGGCGCCCCCGGCTCAGCGCGTACATCCGGGCGGTGATCCTTTCCAGATGCTCCGCTGTCAGCGTCAATTCCTCCAGCGTGGTATCGTCGGAAAAGCTGAACCTCAGCGTACCCTCCAACTGCTCTGCGGGGAGCCCCATAGCTTCCAGCACGTGGCTCCTTCCCTTTTTCCCTGAGGAGCAGGCAGATCCTGTGGAAACATAAATGCCCTCCTCCTCCAGGAAGCGGAGCAAAACCTCCCCCTTTAAGCCAGGAAAGCTCACGCTGAAAATCCCCGGCTGGCACGCACCGTCCTCCGGCCCC
>JBGYKY010000078.1:0-5172 GCA_041836105.1 Bacillota bacterium
GGATATTGCTATGGGCGTGGATCAGGCGCTGGAAAGTAAGGAATCGGCGACCGGAGACCGGTACGACGCGATCGGGGCCGGGGACCAGGGCATCATGTTCGGATTCGCCTGCAACGAAACTCCGGAGCTGATGCCGCTGCCCATTTCCCTGGCTCACCGGCTGGCCCGCCGGCTGACGGACGTGAGAAAATCCGGGAGGTTGCCCTACCTGCGGCCCGATGGGAAGACGCAGGTGACCGTGGAATATGACGATACCAAGGTCGTCCGGGTGGATACCGTCCTCCTTTCCTCCCAGCATGATCCGGACGTGAAGCTGGAGCAGCTGCGGGAGGATCTGATCCGGGAGGTCATCCGGCCCATCGTCCCGGCGGAGCTGATGGATGAGAATACCCGTTATCTGGTGAACCCCACCGGGCGATTTGTCATCGGCGGCCCCCACGGAGATTCCGGCCTCACGGGGCGGAAGATCATCGTGGACACCTACGGGGGGTATGCCCGCCATGGCGGCGGCGCCTTCAGCGGCAAGGATCCCACCAAGGTGGACCGTTCCGCCACCTATGCGGCGCGATATGTGGCTAAAAATATCGTGGCAGCCGGGCTGGCCGACCGGTGCGAGATCGAGCTGGCTTACGCCATCGGCGTGGCTCATCCCGTTTCCGTTCTGGTAGAAACCTTCGGCACCGGCAAGCTGGGCGACGACAGGCTGACGGAGCTGGTCAAAAAGCATTTTGATCTCCGGCCGGCGGCCATCATCGACCAGCTGGAGCTGAGGCGTCCCATCTACCGGCAGGTAGCTGCCTATGGCCACTTCGGCCGGACGGATCTTGATATTTCATGGGAAAGGACGGACAAAGCGGCAATCCTTCGTCAGGAAGCCGGTCTGTAGGGGAAAGCGTATGGGCATAAAAGTAGCAAAATTCGGCGGCTCTTCGGTGGCGGATGCCATCCAGCTGGCCAAGACCAAGGACATTATCCTGGCAGACCCGGAGCGCCGGTACGTGGTCGTATCTGCGCCGGGAAAGCGGTACAATGAAGACAACAAGATTACCGATCTGCTGTACCTGCTGAAAACTCATATGGAGCACAATCTGCCCTATGAACAGGTTTTTCAGGTGGTCTGTGACCGATTTACGGCCATGGCCATCAACCTGGGGGCGCAGGTGGATCTGACGAGGGAGTTCGGCGCTATTATTGAGAGGATGCGGGCGGGCGCGACAGCGGACTATATCGCCAGCCGGGGCGAATATCTGAACGCCATGATCACCGCCGCGTATCTGGGCTTTGACTTTGTCGATGCTGCCGAAATGGTGCGCTTTGATGAAAATGGCAAGTTCCTTGCGGAGGAAACCAACACCCGCATCCGGGATACGCTGAGAGAGCACGAGCGGGCGGTGATCCCGGGGTTTTACGGCGCCTGCCCCAACGGAGAAATCAAAACCTTCTCCCGGGGAGGCTCTGACATCAGCGGCGCCATCGTGGCCCGCGCGGTGGAGGCGGAGGTCTATGAAAACTGGACCGACGTGTCCGGATTCCTGATGGCGGATCCCAGGATCGTTCCCAATCCCCGGCCTATTAGCAGTATTTCCTACAAGGAGCTGAGGGAGCTGTCCTATATGGGAGCTTCGGTACTCCACGAGGACGCCATTTATCCGGCCCGGATCGCCAACATCCCCATCAATATTCGGAACACCAATATGCCCAAGGATCCGGGAACGATGATTACCGCCTCGGAAGACGGAGCGGACGGCCGGATCGTGACGGGTATTGC
The DNA here is from genome assembly GCA_041836105.1 of Bacillota bacterium. GTDB lineage: Bacteria > Bacillota > Clostridia > Peptostreptococcales > Anaerovoracaceae > UBA5559. Next base: position 1,769 of record JBGYKY010000078.1, read on the forward strand.
CGGGCACAAGGATTTTACCGTTATCGCCATTTACAAAAATATGATGAGCCAGGAAAAGGGGTTCCTGCGCAGAATTCTGGGCATTCTGGAGGATTACGATGTTGCGGTAGAGCATATCCCCAGCGGCATCGACACTCTTTCCATCGTGGTCTCCACAAAATCTCTCAGCGGCAAGCTGGAAGATATCCTGGAGGAGATTACCCGGAAGCTGCAGCCGGACACCATCGATGTTTTCGATGAAATGGCGCTGGTGGCTACGGTGGGCTGCGGCATGTCAAAGCGGCTCGGCGTGTCTGCCCGCCTCTTCCGGGCGTTGGCCGATGCGGGCGTCAGCGCCCGGATGATCGATCAGGGCTCCAGTGAAATGAACATCATCGTCGGCGTGGAAAACAAGGACTTCAACACGGCCATCAGGGCCATCTACGACGCCTTTGTGGATGTGGACAGCCATGCGTAGCTCTGCGGGAGCCTCGGGCCGATCCAAAGCTGGCTGGAGGGAAAATGATCTGCGCCCCCTTGACAACGGAGAGGGGCTTTGGTAGCATGAAATGGAGAACTGAATATCAACGGTAGATGTTCCTTTCGGCGCTGTCAGTCGGGCCCGGAAGGCTAAGAGGGAAACAGGTGCAAAGCCTGTGCGGTCCCGCCGCTGTAAACGGGGAGTTCTGTCCGTCGCACCGAAGGGTGCCCCACTGAGCGCAGCTTGGGAAGGGTTGGACAGCGCCGCGATCCGTAAGCCAGAAGACCTGCATCCAACGTTCAGTCACGCCACGGGCCATTGGCATATGTGACTTGAAAAAGGAAAGCGATGGGTTTTCTTTTTGGCGCACATATTTGCATGAGTGGCTGTGACCGGGTGTCACAGCTTTTTCTTTCGGCGTCGGGCCCGTTCTCTGCACGGCTCCCGCCGTCCGTCAAACGGGAGGCGGCACAGCGCCGCAGAGAAATTGAAAAGGCCGAATATCCCGGGATCGGTAGCGGCGATCTTCGGTTTCGGAATACCCATAACGCAGGCAGGGGCTCTGAGCGATCAGAGCCGCTGCCTGCGTTATGGGCCCGCGCAGCGCTGATGCCCCCCCCGATGCGCGCGGAAGATCCGGTCCCGGGCGGGCCTGTGCCCCGATGTCGAAAGGTTTTCCCTTTTCAAGGAACGGCAATCGGTGTATAATAACATAGTATGCTTTGCACACGCCGGGGCCCGCTTCGGGGGCAGCCGGTTCCCGCATCCGCTCAAAAGGATCCGGCGGGAAGGAACAGGAAGGATAGGAAACCATGGAAGAACACTATGGGGTCATGCTGGCCGTGATGCTGATGCTGGTGCTGTTTTCCGCATATTTTTCCGCAACGGAAACAGCCTTTACCTCCTTTAACCGGATCCGCATCAAGAATGCGGCCAATTCGGGCAGCGGCCGGGCGGATCTGGTTCTGAAGCTGGCAGAAAACTTTGACAAAATCCTGTCTACGATCCTTATCGGCAACAATCTGGTCAATATCACCCTGACTGCGATGGCCACCCTGATTTTTGTCGACATACTGGGGCAAGAGCTGGGGGCTACGGTTTCCACCGTGGTGGTGACCGTGGTGGTGTTGATTTTTGGAGAAATCACTCCCAAGAGCCTGGCCAAGGAATCTGCTGAAAGCTTCGCCATGACCTCGGCTCCCCTGCTGCGGATCTTCATGGTTCTGCTATCGCCTCTGAATGGGGCGTTTGCCCTCTGGAAAAAGCTGATCGGGCGGCTGTTTAAGGTGACGCGCGACAGCACCATCACCGAGGATGAGCTGATCATCATGGTCGAGGAGGCCGAAAATGAGGGGGGCATCGATGAGCAGCAGAGTGAGCTGATCCAGAACGCCATCGAATTCAACGAGCTGGACGCATACGATGTGCTGACTCCCCGGGTCGAGGTGGAGGCCATTGAGATCGATGATACCAAGGAGGAGATCCGGGAGCTGTTTCTGGCAACGGGCTTTTCCCGGCTCCCCGTGTATGAGGACAGCCTGGATAAGGTCATGGGCGTTCTGAACCAGAAGGATTTCCACAACTACATCCTTCACACGGAGCGCAGCGTATCGGAATACATCAAGCCGGTGGTCTTTATTTCCGGGAATGTCCGGATCGCCAATCTGCTGAAAAAAATGCAGCAGGCCAAGACGCACATTGCCGTCGTCGTCGATGAATACGGCGGCACCGAGGGCATCGTTACCATGGAGGATATCATCGAAGAGCTGGTGGGAGAAATCTTTGACGAGCACGATGAGATCACCACCCAGGAAATCGTTGAAATGCAGGACGGCGTCTTCCGGGTGCTGTGCAGCACCAATCTGGAAAAAATGTTTGATTACTTCGACATGGAGGAGGCGTTCAACGACGTATCCACCGTCAATGGGTGGGTGATGCTGGAGCTGGATAAGATCCCGGAGCCGGGAGACCGGTTCCGCTATAAAAATATGGAGGTGCGGGTCACCCGGGCCGATGAAAAAAAGGCGCTGGAGATTCACGTCGCCTTTGATCGCGAGAAAGAGAATGAGGAAGAATAATGGGATTACTGGAAAGGATTTTTGGAGACCTTAACGCGAAAGAGGTCCGGAAGATCGAAAGGATTGTGGATAAAATAGAGGCGCTGGACAGCGCTATGGAAGCGCTCAGCGACGAAGAGCTGCGGGCCAAGACTCAGGAATTTCGGGACCGGTTTGCCGGGGGCGAGGACCTGGACAGCCTGTTGCCGGAGGCCTTTGCCGTTTGCCGGGAGGGCGCCGTGCGCAGCCTGGGCATGAAGCATTTCCGGGTGCAGCTCATCGGCGGCGTGGTGCTCCATCAGGGGCGGATCGCTGAAATGAAGACCGGTGAGGGAAAAACCCTGGCGGCTACCCTGGCCACCTATCTGAACGCGTTGGAGGGCAAAGGCGTCCACGTGGTTACCGTCAACGACTATCTGGCCCGCCGCGACATGGAATGGATGGGCAAGCTCTACACCTTCCTGGGACTCACTGTGGGCTGCGTGGTTCACGGCATCACCCAGGAACAGAGGAAGGCTGCCTATGAGGCAGACATTACCTATGGTACCAACAACGAGCTGGGCTTCGACTACCTCCGGGACAACATGGTGAATTACGAGGCGGACCTGATGCAGCGGCCCCTCCACTATGCGATTGTAGACGAGGTGGATTCCATCCTCATCGATGAAGCTCGGACGCCCCTGATCATTTCCGGCCAGGGAGCCAAGTCCACCGATCTGTATGTCTCCGCCGATAAGTTTGTCACTACGCTGCAAAACGGGGCGGACTTTACCCTGGATGAGAAGGACAAGACCGTATCCCTGACGGAGGAGGGAGTCAGCAAGTGCGAAGCCTTCTTCAAGGTTGAGAATTTTTCTGACCCGGAAAACATGGAAATCAACCATCAC
>JBGYKY010000079.1:0-6275 GCA_041836105.1 Bacillota bacterium
CGCGGGGCGGTTCGGGAGGAGACAGGAGGGAGGGTGCCGTCGAATCCATTCTGTCCAGAGGAACCGGAGAGCTGACCGGCGTCTTTGAAGGAGGTCGGCATTTTGGCGTGGTCTTTCCCGACGACAGACGGCAGCCCCGGGAGATTTATGTGCGTCCCCGGGATGGCGGGGGAGCGGAAACGGGGGACCGGGTAGTAGTTCAAATTACACGCTACCCGGAGGCCGGGGGCGATTTGGAGGGCAGGATAACGGAAATCATCAGCCGCAAGGGGGAGCCCGGCGGCGATATCAAGGCCCTTATTCGAGCCGGCCATGTGCCCTTCCTCTTTCCGGAGCCGGTTCTGCGGGAAGCGGAAGCCGCCGCCGCTGCCGATCCGGCGGCGCAAGTCCGGAACGGGGAGGGGTCAGAAGGTCGGTATGGAGCATCCGTTGCCGCAGCAAGCGAAACCGCAGGTTCGGATCGTTGGGATTGGCGGGATCGGGTGGTTTTTACCATCGACGGCGCCGACGCCAAGGATCTGGACGACGCTGTTTCCATTGAGAAAACCCGGGAGGGGAATTATCTGCTGGGAGTGCATATTGCCGATGTCGCTCATTACGTGAAGGAGGGCAGTGCGCTGGATCAGGAGGCGTGGAAGCGTGGCACCAGCGTGTACCTGATCGATCAGGTGGTTCCCATGCTGCCGTCGGCCCTGTCCAACGGCATTTGCAGCCTGAATCCCATGGAGGAGCGATTGACCCTTTCGCTGGTCATGGAAATTGATGAAAACGGGCGGGTGCTCCGCCATAAGCTGGGGGAAAGCGTCATTCGTTCCCGGTGCCGGATGATATATGACCGGGTATCCGATCTGTTGGAGGGCACGGTAAACCGGACGCAGGAAGGATGTCGCGGTACGGAGACGGATCAGCCCGATCGGGGAGGCCATATCGCACCGGAAGAGTCTGCTTTTCTTCCGGAGCTTCGGATGATGGAGGAGTTGGCCGCCATTCTGCGAAAGCGGCGGATGGACCGGGGCAGTCTGGATTTTGACCTGAACGAAGCCAGCATCCTGCTGGACGGGGAAGGCGCGCCCACCAGCGTGGAGCCGGCGCAGCGGAGAACAGCCAACCGGCTTATCGAAGAATTCATGCTGGTTGCCAACGAAACGATCGCCGAGAGGGCTTTCGGGCGTGGCCTGCCCTTTGTCTATCGGGTTCACGAAAAACCGGATCCGGAGAAGCTGGAGGAGTTTCAGACGCTTATCGACAGCCTGGGCATCCCTCTGAAGCTCTCCGGAGAGGGTATCCGCCCCGAGGATTTGTCCGGGCTGCTTCGACGGGTGGAGGGAATGAACTGCCGGCGGGTGGTTCACACGGCGCTGCTCCGTTCCATGAAAAAGGCGTTCTACAGCACTCGTTGTCTGGGACATTTCGGGCTGGGATCTTTCTGCTACTGCCATTTTACCTCCCCCATCCGGCGGTATCCCGATCTGATGGTTCATCGGATCCTCAAGGAAACCTTACAGGGAGCTATGGGCCCCCAGCGGATCCGGGCGCTTCAGACGCTGACGGAAGAGGCGGCGCAGCAGTCCTCCCTGACGGAGCGGCGGGCGCAGGATCTGGAGCGTGAGGTGGAAAAGCGTAAAAAAGCCCAGTACATGGAAAGTCATGTGGGCAGGATCTTTGAGGGGGTCATCAGCGGTGCATCCGGTTCCGGTTTTTATGTAGAGCTTCCCAATACCGTTGAAGGGATGGTGCACATCTCCTCCCTGACCGATGACTACTATCGCCTTGACGGAGCCCTTCATCGGCTCCGGGGACGCCACACGGGAAATACCTACACTCTGGGGGACCCGGTTCGGGTGGTAGTCGTTCGGGCCAGCGGCGAGGATGGCGAGATCGATTTTCTTCTGGCGAGCCCTCTGACCGGCCATTCTAATTTTCCCCCGTCCAGAACCGGGGAGTAAAGAGGATCAGGACCGTAAAGAGCTCCAGCCGCCCGACGATCATCATAAAGGAGGAAAACAGCCGGATGCCGGGGCTGAAAATGCTGAAATTGTTGCTGGGGCCCAGGTCGCCAAAGGCCAGTCCCGTGTTGGAAAGAATGCCGGCGGCAGCGCTGAGGGTAGTGGTCATATCCAGATTATCCAGCGCCATGACCAGAGCGGTAAAGAAATAGATGGTGATATAAAACATGGTAAAGGACGTGATGGCGGATACCGTGTCCGCCGGAATGACATTGCTGCCGATGCGAACTGCCACCACCGACCGGGGATGAAGTCGTTTGCGAAAACCTCGGGCTACCAGCTTAAATAGGATGATGACCCGGATGATTTTAAAAGAGCCGCAGGTAGAGGAGGCACAGCCGCCCATGATCATCAGAAAAAAGAGGATGGTCTGGCTGAAGGCAGGCCACAGGGTATAGTCGGATAAAAAATATCCGGAGGTACTGGAAAAGGCCACGGTCTGAAAGATGCTGAGCCGCATGGCTTCCGGCAGATCGGAGCAGGCGCCCGATACCAGTAGCGCGATGCTGTTCAACGCAAAAGCTGCAGCCAGGATCCCCACAAAAACCCGCAGCTCCGTGTCCTTCAGTGCATTACTCCATTTCCCCTGCAAGATCATGTAGAACAGCAGGAAATTGATGGAGGCCAGGAAGGTGAACAGCGTAATGACCGACTCGATATAGAAGCTGTCATAGGCGGCGATGCCGCCGGGATTGGATGCCAGGCCGCTGGTGCTGATGCTGCCCAGGGTGTTGATCACCGCGTCAAAGGCGGGCATCCCCCCCAGAAGGAGCAGCAGGAATTCCGCGATTGTAAAAGCGAGGTACATTTTGTACAGGGTTTTGGTGGACTCGGATATCTTGTTTTTTACCTTGCTAAAGGCAGGACCGGGTGTCTCGGCGCTGACGATTTTCAGCCCGCTGGCTCCCAGCGCTGGCAGGATGGCGATGGCAAATACCAGGATCCCCATACCGCCCAGCCAATGGGAAAGCGCTTTCCACAGTGCAATGGAGGCAGGCAGCGGCAGTTGACCGATGGTGGTGGCTCCGGTCGTGGTAAAGGCTGCCGCAGACTCAAAAATACCATCGATAAAGGTCGCTGCGGTACCGCTGAAGTAATAAGGGAGGGCGCCGGCCAGAGAGGCGATTATCCAGCACAGGCTGACAGAAAGGTAGCCGTCCCGGATCCTGAAGGCGTCGCTTTTGGTGCGGATCTTGGCCCAGCGGTATAGGAGGATACCAAATCCCAGAACCAAAGCCGCAGATAGCAAAAACCCCCGAAGGGCCTGATCGTCGTCCTGGGCGAAGGCTACCAGGCAGGAGGGAAGCATGGAAATGCCGCAGATCATGGTGACCAGTCCGATCATGCGGAAAATCAGGGGAAGGTTTAACAGCATATCGAAGCACCTCGTTTTATCGATTGGGGTTCCAGAAGCGGGGGCTCAGGAGCATGATGATGGTAAACAGCTCCAGGCGCCCGGCCAGCATCAGGAAGGACAACAGCAGGGTAGAGGCATCGGAGAAAAAGCCGTAGTTCATCATGGCTCCCACCTGACCGAAGCCGGGGCCGACATTGCCCAGACAGGAAATTACGGCGGTGGCGTTGGTAATCAGGCTGTGGCCCTCCAGGGAAAGCAGCAGCGTGCTTGCCAGAATGGTCAGAACGTAGAGGAAGATGAAGCTGGCGATTGCCGACACCGTATCGATGGGCAGCTCCTTTCTCCCAAATTTCAGGTGAACGATGGCGTTGGGGTGGAGGCGAAGAGCCATGCCCCGCCTGATAAATTTAAAAAGGACCAGGATTCGGATCACCTTCACGCCGCCACTGGTGGAGGAGGAGGACCCACCGATCAGCATCAGGGTCAGCAGAATAATGCTTGCAAAGGTAGGCCACAGATCAAAGCTGGCGGTAGTATATCCTGTGGTGGAGAGGATGGAGGCCGTCTGAAAAAAAGCATGGCGGAACGAAACGGCCGGGGGATTAAGGGTATCCGTCAGGCAGAGGTTCGCACTGATCAGCAGAGCGGCGGCAGCCGCCAGAAACAGGAAAAATCGCAGCTCCAGATCCTGAAAAAAAGCTCGGATCCCGTGATGGAATAAAATGAAATACAGATTGAAGTTAACGCCGGCAATAATCATGAACACAGCGACGACGATTTCCACATACACGCTGTTGTAATGGGCGATGCTGTCATTGTATATGGAAAAGCCGCCTGTGGAGATGGTGCCGAAGGAATGGACCAGGGCGTCGAACAGGGGAAGGCCGCCCAGCTTTAGCAAAATGATCTGAAGAAGAGTAAAGCCCAGGTATAACAGATATAGCAGCTTCGCCGTGTCGGAGAGCTTGGGGGTCAGCTTATCCAGGGTCGGTCCCGGAGTCTCAGCCCTGGCGATGGCCTGCCCGTTGATCCCCAGGCTGGGGAGCAGGGCGATAGCAAAGATCAGGATCCCCATTCCCCCCAGCCAGTGGGTAAAGGAACGCCAGAACAGCAGTCCGCGGGGCAGCAGCTCCACATCGGCCAGAATGGAAGCACCGGTCGTGCTGAGGCCGGAGCTGGTCTCAAAAAAAGCGTCGATCAGACCGGGGATTTCACCGGAGAAAACGAAGGGCAGAGCCGCAACCAGGGAGGAGAGGACCCAGCACAGAGCCACGATAATATAGCCGTCCCGCATTCGGATGCGCCTTTCGCTCTGTGCTTCCCGGCGGGTCAGCCACATGAGAAGGCCGCCCAGCGCAGCGGCGGGCAGCATGGCTTTGCCAAACGCCAGCAGGGTCTCCGGCTCCCGGTACAGCCAGGATACCAGCAGTGACGGAAGCATGGCTGCGGAAAGGACCAGGAACAGGGCGCCGGAGATGCGAAGGATCAGGGTCCAGTTAAAGTCCATAAAGAATCAACTCCTGCCAAACAAGCCGGATTTGGTGGTGCGAAGCAGTTTTTCCAGCTCCGCCAGCTCAGAGAGCAGGCAGAACACGATAACGCGATCACCCCGCTGGATGACGGATTCGCCGTCAGGAATGATGACCCGGGATCCCCGGTGGATCGCACCGATAATGGCTCCCTCGGGAAGCTTGAGGTTTTTCAGGGGAATGTCCACCAGCTTCATCCTGGAGTCGGCAACCAGCTCCACCACTTCTGCCTGCCCCTGAATCAGCTGGGAGGAGATGACCCGTTTAGAGCCTTGCATGAAGCGCAGGATGTGACTGGTGACGATATCGATAGGATTGAGCGCCATATCGATGCCCATGCTGCCGATCAGCTCGGCATAGCTTTCCCGACTGATTTTGGCGATCACATCTTCAATGCCGTGCTGCTTGGCGATCAGCGCCAGCAGCAGGTTCTCCTCGTCGTAGCCGGTGGCGGTGACGCAGGCGTCCATTTCGTCAAAATTTTCGTCCTCCAGCAGGGTGGTATCCGTTGCGTCTCCGTGAAGGATAATGACGCTGTCGTTCAGGTGGGCTGCCAGGTAGTGGCACCGGCTCTTGTCCCGCTCAATAATCTTGACGGAAACCCCGAATTCTGATAGTTTTTTTGCCAGATACAGACCCGTCTTTCCGCCGCCCAGAATGATGATTTTCTGCAGATCCGTATATTTCCCTCGCTCATGTACCTTCTCGGACAGCTTCATGATGGGCTCGTATTCTCCGATCAGGTACAGGCCGTCTTCCGGTTGAATCACTTCGTTTCCATCGGGAACGATGATCTTACCATAACGGGAGATGGCCACCACCAGCATGTTGGGAAAGATGGCCTTCATTTGCGCCATATCAGCGCCGATGATGTTGGCGCATTTTTGCGCGGGGAATTCCAGCAGGGAAATTTTCCCGCTGGTAAAAATGCCGTTGCTCAGGGTGTATTTTTCCACCAGATATTTATAGATTTCCATGGTAATGGACAAGTCGGGATTAACGATGGAATCGATGGAAAAGTGCTGCTTGATAAAATCCAGCTGATTCATGTGCTCCGGATCCCGGACTCTGGCAATGACGCTGTGGCATCCCAGCTTTTTGGCCATGGAAGCGATAAAAATATTCTTTTCGTCCTTGTCGGTGACCGTGACCAGGTAATCGTAGGAATCGATGTCCAGGCTTTCCAGTACCGACATTTCCTTCGCGTTGGCGGTGACGGTCATGATATCCATGTGCGCGGAAAGCTTGGAAATGGCTTCTTCGTTTTTATCGATGACGGTGACGGAATGATCTCCTCCCACCAACGCTTCGGCCACCTTGATTCCCAGCTTGCCGGCGCCGACGATTGCGATTTTCATAATGGTTCCTTCTCTTTGCTTTTCC
>JBGYKY010000080.1:0-2909 GCA_041836105.1 Bacillota bacterium
GGCTGTGGTAAAGCGGGAAATAGAGCGGCTGGACTACCGGATCCTGCGATCGGAGGATGGGAAGATCACCTATTTGGGCGACGAGCGGGCGCTGGTCCGCTCCAACCTGTGGCTCCGGTCAGCGGATCGGGTGCTGGTGAAGCTGGGTGAATTTTCAGCAAGCACCTTTGAGGAGCTGTTTCAACAGACGAAGGGTCTTCCCTGGGAGGAATGGATCCCTCCCGACGGAAAAGTGACCGTAACGGGTACTTCGGTGAAATCCGTTCTCCACAGCGTTCCCGCTTGTCAGAGCATCGCCAAAAAGGCTATCATAGAGCGGCTGCGGGAGCAGTACGGCATCGAGAGCTTTCCGGAAACCGGGCCGGGATACACCGTGAAGCTCACTCTGCTGAAGGACCGGGTCACGTTGACCCTGGATTCTAGCGGAGAGGGTCTTCACAAAAGGGGATATCGGGCGGTGGACGTTGCGGCGCCCATCAAGGAAACCCTGGCAGCAGCACTGGTACAGCTTTCCTTCTGGAGGGAGGGGCGGCTACTGCTGGATCCCTGCTGCGGGTCCGGCACCATCCCTATCGAGGCAGCTATGATCGGCCGGGGGATGGCTCCGGGGCTGAACCGGAAATTTGCCGCTGAAGAATGGCCGGCCATTCCCAGATCCCTGTGGCAGGAGGAACGGAAAAAAGCATATGGCGCCATCCGCCACGATGCCGAATTTCGAATCGAGGCCTCTGACATCAGCCGCCGGGCCGTCCGTGCAGCCATGGAAAATGCAGCCGAGGCCGGGGTCGAGGACTGCATTCGATTTCAGATTATGGATGCGGCAAATATCACCGCCGGAGAAGAAAATGGCGTCATCATCGTCAACCCGCCCTATGGAGAACGAATCGGTGAAGAAGCGGAGATTGAAGAGATTTACCGCAGCTTGGCCCGGTTTATGAAGGAAAATCCTTCCTGGTCGCTTTTTCTCATTACCACTGACAAGGAGGTGGAGCAGAAGGTGCTGGGGCGGGAGGCTGACCGACGACGAAAGCTGTATAACGGCCGCCTGGAGACCACCTATTATCAATTCCACGGAACCAGGCCGCCCCGGCGGGAGGCGGCGGAGGCAAAGACGTGAGAGCCGCGGGGGAAAGCGCAGGAACGGATAAAAAGGAGAGGGATATGGTAGATTTAAAAGGCAGACATTTTTTAACTCTGATGGATTATTCACGGGAGGAGATCTCTTACCTGCTGGAGCTGGCAGCCGACCTGAAGGCCAAGAAAAAGGCCGGGATATATGAGAGGCATCTGGAGGGGAAAAACGTGGTCCTTCTCTTTGAAAAAACCTCCACCAGGACGCGGTGCTCCTTCGAGGTTGCCTGCAACGAAGAGGGCGGGCACGTGACATATCTGGATAAGGATTCCAGCCAGATCGGCAAAAAGGAATCACTGGAGGATTCCGCTCGGGTACTGGGCCGGTTTTTCCATGGGATCGAGTACCGGGGCTATGACCAGAAGGTGGCAGAGGACCTGGCGAAATATTCGGGCGCCGTGGTCTGGAACGGCCTGACCGACGTGGATCACCCCACCCAAATCCTGGCGGATATGCTGACCATTCAGGAGCACAGCCCCAAGCCTCTCCGGGAAAATAAGGTCATTTTCTGCGGAGATGTAAGGAACAATATGAGCTATGCCTGGATGATCGGCTGTGCCAAAATGGGCATGCACTTTGTCGCCTACGGGCCCGACGCGCTGATTCGGAGAGTCGATCAGAAGCTGCTGGATAAGCTTCAGGTCATCTGCCGGGAAAGCGGCGGCGCCATTGAGCTGACCAGCGATCCCGCCTGCCTGAAAGGGGCCGACGTTCTGTACACCGACATTTGGGCCTCCATGGGAGAGGAGGACCAGATCCCGGAGAGGGTTCTTCTGCTGACTCCCTTTAAAGTGACCATGGATATGCTCCGGGCCACCGAAAACCCCAATGTGCTGTTCATGCACTGCCTTCCGGCATTCCACGATTTTGAAACGAAAATGGCTAAGGAACAGATGATCCTGGGCTACGATATCCGGGAGGTTACCGATGAGGTGTTCCGAAGTCGGCATTCCATCGTTTTTGACGAAGCGGAGAACCGGCTCCATACCATTAAAGCCGTGATGGTGGCCACGCTGGGGAGATAGTCGCCGCAGCGGTTGGCAGGCGGCCCTTACGCAGGATCCGGATGTGCGCCGCGGTTCTCCGTAGGGGTCTTTTTTTGTGAAGCCTCCGGCGGAGAGCCGGAGGAGCGGCATCGGGAAAAGCGCGCTTTTCCGAAAAGGTATTGCATAAATATATGATATTATGTATAATTATTAGAGAGATTTGGGCGGAGGATCTGAAGGAGAGATACCTATGGAAGGATTGCTGTATTTAGAGGACGGGAGCGTGTTCCCCGGGAAGGGCTTCGGCAGCTGTGCCACCCGGGTGGGGGAGCTGGTGTTCAATACCTCCATGACCGGATATCAGGAGGTGCTGACGGATCCCTCCTACAACGGACAGATTATCAATATGACCTATCCGCTGATCGGAAATTCCGGTGTCAGCACGGTGGACAACGAGTCCGAGCGGATCTATGCCTTCGGCCTGGTGGTCAAGGACGTATGCTTCCATCCGTCCAATCATGCCAGCGTCAAAGGCATTGACCGATGGCTGGCGGAAAACGGCATCCCCGGCGTGTGGGATCTGGACACCCGAAGGATCACTAAAAAAATCCGAAAAGAAGGCACGGTGAAATGCGTCATCAGCACCGAGGGCCTTTCAGCGGAGGAAGCCGCGGAGGTTTGCCGCAGCGCAGCGCTGAGGGGAGATTATATGAAGACTACCGGCGTCCGGACGTACAGGCATCTGCCCGGAACCGGCAAACGGGTGGCAGTGCTGGACTTCGGGATCAAAC
>JBGYKY010000081.1:0-2775 GCA_041836105.1 Bacillota bacterium
AAAAACGGCCCCGCTGCGGGCCGCAATGGAGCTCCGATCGGCTAAGGCCTCAATGCTTGAGCCGGTAGTCCGTCAGCTTGTTGAGCAGCTGGCGTCGGGTGATCCCGAGAATCTCGGCTACCTTGTTCAATTCTCCTCCATAGCTTTGAAGAAGGCTTTGGATGTATCGGCTCTCTATTTCCCGCCGGATCTCCCGGAGGGTCTTCTCCTCCCCGCCGGAAACGGCTTGCTCTGCCGCCCCGCGATTCAGCAGCAGCCCGCTGTCCGCCTCCCACCGGCCGTCCTCGGAAAAGATCAGCATCCGCTCCACGATGTTTTTCAGTTCCCGGATGTTTCCCGGATAATCGTAGGCCAGCAGATCCTCCATAACTCGCGGTGGAATCTTTACTTCGCCCCGCCCCTCCTGGCTGCCACGCCGGAGGAAATGGTCGATCAGCAGCGGGATGTCCTCCCTTCGCTCTTTTAAGGGAGGCATGCGGATGATGATGGTGCTGATCCGATAAAACAGATCCTCCCTGAACAGCTCCTGCCGGATATCATCCTCCAGGTCGTTGTTGGTGGCTGTGATCAGCCGAAAATCAACAGCGATTTCCTGGTTGCTGCCGATGCGGCTGATGGTCTTGTTTTCGATGACCTTCAGCAGCTTGGTCTGGAGGGCCAGCGGCGTCCCGCCGATTTCGTCCAGAAACAGGGAGCCGCCGTCGGCGCTTTCGATCCGCCCCACCCGGGTACCGATAGCGCCGGTAAACGACCCCTTTTCATGGCCGAAGAGCTCGGATTCCAGCATGGTTTCCGGAATAGAATGACAGTTGAGGTTGACAAAGCCTCTGCTTCTCCGGCTGCTGCGATCATGGATAAACTGTGCCAGCACCTCCTTACCAGTCCCCGATTCCCCCAGGATCAGGATATTGGCATTGCTTCGAGCTGCTTTTCCCGCCATTTCCATCACTGCGCGCACTCGCTTGCTCCGGGTATCCAGCATAAAGCGGCTCTCCGGCGTCAAGCCGTCGGGAACGACCTCCGCCTGCCTTGTTTCCCTCTTCAGGCTTTTCTCCAGGAGCCGGATTTCCGTGATCAGCTTTTCCGGGTCGTCCCCCTTGGTGATATAGGTATAGGCGCCCATTTTCATGGTTTCCACAGCCTTCTCAATGGTGCCGTAGGCGGTGATCATGATGACCGTAACCGCAGGATAGCTTTCCCGAATGCGCCGCAGCAGCTGGGTCCCATCCATCCTTGGCATCATCAGGTCCGTCAGCACCAGGTCAAACTGCTGCTTTTCCATGGCCTCCAGCGCTTCCTCTCCATTGCTGCATACTGCCGTCTCATAGCCGTGAGAGGACAGGATCATCTCCATGACCTCGCAGTAGTCCCTCTCATCATCCACGATCAGTATGCTCATCTTTTTCTTCAAGGGTCGCCCCTCCCGACCTGGGCAGCGTAATGCAGAATGAGGATCCCGCACCTACCCGGCTGTCCAGCCGGATAGCTCCGCCCATTTTCATCACCTCATTATACACCAGATACAGCCCCAACCCGCTGCCCTTGTGATTTTCCTTTGTGGTAAAAAAAGGATTGAAGATTTCCTCTCGAATCTCCTCAGGGATCCCCGAGCCCTGATCCCTGACCCGGATGACCACCCGGTCTCCCTCTTCCTCAGCATCGATTTGAATCTCGCCGCCCCCCGGCATGGCATCGGCGCCATTGGTGATCAGGTTCATGAGAACCGTGTGAAGGGATTCGGCAGCCGCCCGAATGGTCAGGCCTTCGCGGCAATTGAAACGGATTCGGTGATTTCCCGCCGCCAGGGTCTTGCCGTAAAACCCGATGATCCCTTCAATCTCGCTCTTGATGTCGATCTCCGCGGCCTCCGCCCCGCCGTTCCTCGAGAAGTTCAGCAGATTTTCAATGATACCTCCGGCCCGTTCCACCGCCTTTTCGATGGATTCCGTGGCTTTTTCCGCCAGCACCGGCTGCTTTTTCCCCTGATTTTTCAGCAAAAAGCAATAGTTTCGGATGATCTCCAGCGGGTTCCTGAGCTCATGGGCCACCCCGGCTGCCAGCTGACCGATGGCGATCATCTTATTGTCCTGAATCATCTGCCGCTCCGCGCTGCGGCGCGCCGTCACGTCCACCACCATCACCAGAAGCTTCAGCACCCGTTCCCGGGTATCCTTGATGGGGAAAAAACGAAATTCCAGGATCATCCGGCCCGAGGACAGCTCCAGATGCCGGCTTTCTTCCCGGTCGAAAGACGCGGCGACGGCCTCTTCCACATCCCGGGCCCCGTCGTTCTCCAGCTTCATGAGCTCGGTCAGCTCTCTCCCGATGATCTCTCCCCTGCCGATGCCGAAAAAATCGGCAAAGGCCCGGTTCACGTTGACCACACCGGCATCCCGGTCCACCTCCGCCATCAGGTAATCCACTCCATCAAAGGTGGCCTGCAGCTCGTTTCGGCTGAGCCGCAGCAGCTCCATCCGCTCTGCCAGCTCATCGTACAGGCTTTTGTTGGAGTAATAGAACAGATAAAAGACAAACGCCATTCCGGCAACGACGATGAACATCAAAATAGCGGTATTCCAGAAGGGGGACGATGAGGTCAGCCCATAGGAAACGCCCTGCCATTTCAGCTGTAAAGACGGCAGCAGCCTGTTCCGATCCATATAGTAGGCGGCCTTGTTGAAGATCCCGGAAGCCGGGGTTTCCGCAATGGTCTCAATCACGGCATTCCGTTCGTACAGGTATCCGGGCACCTTTTCGTAGACCCCCTGCAGCTCC
>JBGYKY010000082.1:0-12039 GCA_041836105.1 Bacillota bacterium
CTTTCAACGGGTCTATTTGTCGATGTCGTGTACCGAAACGATATCCCCCACACCCTTGATGGGCCTGGGCATCACATTGTGCGCCGTCAGCTTTCCGATGGCGGCGGCAGCCTCTGCACCGGCCTCCACCGCCGACCGAACGGCGGCCACGTCGCCCTTGACCATGATGGTAACCAGGGTAGACCCGACGTTTTCATAGGAAATCAGCTCCACATCAGCCGCCTTGAGCATTTTATCGGCCGCCTCGATGGCCGGAACCATCCCTACCGTTTCAACAAGCCCCAGGGCTTGTTCTCCATAATACCTCACGCTTCTACCTCCTCTGTGTTGAAATGGTCGGGCCCGAAGGGTGAAAAGCTCTCCGGGCCCCTCCGGCTCAAATTAGTCTTTGATATAGTTATTGATGGTGGCCGCACCCTCGGCATGCGCCCGGTAATAAACCCGCAGCTCCCCCTTATCATCCAGGTCGTATCGGGTTTCTTCCAGCAGCCCGTTGGCCTCCCCCGTCATGATGGCTTCAATGACCGCCGGTTTTTTCAGGGCCTTGAAGTGGCCGTACTCCCCCTTCAGTGCATTGATGACATCGTCGGCGCAGGCCTCTTTTACGGTGGTGAAGTATTTGAGAATGGCAAAATTCAGTGGTTTCATGTCCTTACGCCTCCTTCTTTTTCAAAAGATCCAACGTGTTCATGTCAATCATCAGGATACCGAAGATCATGACGACGGCGGCAACCCAGGCGATGGGTGGAAGCGCCCAGTTTTCCCAACCCAGGGCAACTCCCAGAATCAGCCACATGAAGAAGGGCCCCCAGAAGGAATAGGCACCATTACACGCCATTCCCAGCGCAGCGCCGCACATGCTGTTGCCCTTGTACCACAGGCTGTATGCAAATACGGCGAAGAACCCGCTGACCACAAACCAGGGCATGGCGGCGGGATCGGTCACTGCGTCAAACAACAGCTCTGTGGACAGGCCGAAGCCGCCTCCTGCGATAAACGCAAAGATGGGAAGCAGGATCAGCAGGTTGGCCAGACCGGAGGTGCTCTGTCGAATGGTAATACCAATCTCATAGTCGATCATAGAGGTGCCGTATCCGGCCACACAGCCTTCCAGTCCCCAGCCGAATGCGGCGATAAAGGCGATGAGGAGCCCCAGCAGCAGCCCCTCCGGCGCATCGTCGCCCAGGCCAGTGCTGCCGATCATGAAGCTGGCCGTAAAGCAAATGGCAATCCCCACCATCATCCGGGGAGTCAATCTCTGCTTAAAGAGGATCCTCCCCAGGATCGCACCGATGGCCGGGCAGAGAGCCGTAATGGGGATAACGATGGAACCGGCCATCTGGAGAGCGACCACGTAAGCGGTGCTGGAAATGGGACCGCCCACCAGCGCCGCAGCAATCATAACCCGGCCAGGCTTGGTTTTCAGCGTGCGGAAAAAATCGCCCAGCTTTCCCTTGAAGGCGGCGATGCCCATGCACCAGATGGCGCTGATCGTATCATTGATGGCGCTTCCCAGAGCGCCCAGCATATAGGTGACGACAAAAGCAGACAAAAGAGCTTCGTTGGGGCCGTACCAGTCGCCCCATACGCCCTGCGACATTCCCAGGGTGATGAAGGTGGAATAGAGACCGTAAAACATGCCGGAAAGGACGGCGACCGTCAATCCCTTTTTAAAGAATTTGGATGAGAGCTTTTTTTTTGCAGCAATGGCATTGGCATTGGCTGCGCCTGACATTCCGTTCATAAAGAAAATTTCCCTTCTCCTAAAAATGGTTTGATAAAATGGATGATGTCCTGTCGGAAAACCTCTGCCGCCCTCCTTTCCTTCCATAGCATTCGGGTTCTATCACTATTATTGTTAAGCAGGTTTTTATCAAATCCCATATTTAAGTTCAGTATACTTCCTTCCCCATAGGACAATGTCAACCTCAAAAAATATATTTTTTTCGTACCGGATGGCCCTGGCCCCCTCTTTCAAAGCACCACAAATCAGTACCCGTTCCCCGAAGCGGAAGAACAATTTCATCCTGCCAGGCTTTTATACAAATCCCGGTTTTTCAATAAATCTTCGCTTTTTCCGGTCAAAGAAAGGGCCGTGCTTCCGGAGCACGGCCCGAGGATGATTCGGACAAGATTTTGCATGTTTTTCTTCGGTTTGTCGTTTTGTCTTTGGAAAAACCTTCCCCTATAGGGAAGTCTTTCCCGGCAGAAGTCCCGGTTTTACAACTTATTTACCTTGATCAGGATCTCCGTAACAAAATGCTCCGGATTTTTGGTCGTCCAATAGTCCGTAACATACCGCTCCAGGGACTCCTCTCCGCACCGATACCCGTGACACCCGGCCCATTGGAGAATTTTATCGTACGTTTCCCCCAGGCGCTCATGGCTGCCGATATGATAGCAGGATGCCACCAGATGGCCGCCCAGACGGATGGCGTGCTGGCTTTCCAGGGGGCAAATAGCTCGCTGAACCATTCGAACCCTGCGGGTGCTCCCCTCCATTCGCTCCTTCAGGGAGGGAAAGTTGATCATCACCGGCCCGGTGATGGCATTGTGGATGCTCTCAATAAAATTGGTAAAATCGATGTTGATAATGGATTCCATGAAGTTAAAATCGAACTCCTGCTCCAGAAAGCAGTATTCCGCGTTTTCCATGTATTTGACAGAAACCTCCGTCGCCTTGTTATCAATGACCAGCTCTGCCTCCAGCACCAGGTCGTACCAGTCCTTCACAGAGGTGTAGCTCTGAAACACCTGCTGCTCCAGGGTCTTCAGTTCATCGATCTTGCGTCGGAACTGCTTTTCAAATACGGCATAGGTCGTCCCCTCCAAAAGCTCCCGCATTTCCTCCAGCTTAAATCCCATCTGCTTGTAATATTTGATGATGGGCACCGACAACAGCGTTTTTCTGGTGTAATACCGGTAGTTGTTGTCACCGCTGACCCGATCCGGCGAGATCAGGCCGATCTTGTCGTAAAACCGCAGGGTCTTTTTGGAAACATTGCAGATGCGGCTGACCTCTCCGATGGAATAATATCGCTCCTGTTTTTCATCCACTCCCGTTCACCTCCCCGGCGTCCGTTTCTCTGAACCGCAGGCCTGCTTTCTGTCTTACCGAAGATTGCTTTCCCGGTAAGCGGCCCGGTAGATACCCTCCACCTCCTGGAGCGTCGCTGCGACCGGATTGGTCTTCATGCAAACGTCCTGCAGGGCTTTTTCCGCCATGGCCGGGAAATCCTCCGGCCGGACACCGGCCTCCTTCAGGGTGCCGGGAATTCCCAGCTCCCGGTTCAGTCGGAGGATGTAAGCAGCAAGCTTTTCTCCTGCGATCTCCGGGCTGAAATTTCCATGGAACAGCTTCAGCTCCCGCCCGATTTCTCCATAGAGGGCGCAGCCTCGCCGGGCATTGAACCGGATGCACTCCGGCAGCAGCATAGCGTTGCTGACTCCGTGAGGGAGGTGGTAGGTCGCTCCCAGCTGATGGGCCATGGCGTGAACGATGCCCAGTCCTCCGTTGGAGAAGGCCATGCCCGCCAAATACTGGGCATAGACCATGCCGTCCCTGGCTTCCACATTATCGCCCCGATCGCAGGCTGCCACCAGATACCGGTCCACCAGACGAATGGCCTCCATGGCGGTGCAGCCGATCAGATAATTCCGCTCTGCCGACACATAGGCTTCGATGGCGTGGGTCATGGCGTCGATGCCGGTAGCAGCTGTCAGCCCCCGGGGAAGCTCCATCATCAGGGCCGTGTCGTCTACCGCAATATCCGGGATAATGATCTCATCCACAATGGGCGTTTTTGTCTGGTTTTCCGGGTCTGTGATGACGGCAAACTTGGTCAGCTCACTTCCGGTCCCCGCTGTGGTGTTGACCGCCGCCAGGATGACCTGATCCTTTTCGCATACCCCGCCCCGCACCAGCAAATACTTGACCGCCTTGGCGCAATCATGCGGGCTCCCGCCCCCGATAGAAATCAATCCATTGCAGCCGTTCTGCTTAAAAGCGACCGCCGCCTCCGATACCTGGTCGGTGGTGGGATCCGGTTTGACGCCGCTGTATATAAAGGCATCGATCCCGGAAGCCTTCAGCACTTCCATGACCTTTTCCGCTGTCCCGGAGGACACCATAAATTCATCGGTAACGATCAGCCCCCGGTTCACCCGCTTCTTTTTCAGCGATTCTCCCAGCTCCCGGACAGCGCCGAAGCCGATCCACGTCTCTCCGGGCATAAAGAAGCTGAATCTTTTAAAGTTGTGCATGATCCTCTCCCTCGTTCTCTGATGCTGGTTTTCTGCTCCGCCTCGGGCCGGCCCGGCACGCCTCTCCGGATCCACCGGCCCGGAAACGCTCTATTCCGGCGCCCAGGCCAGTGCGAACAGCCGCAGGGTAACACCGCCCGCCGCCGGGCGGATCTCCACTGTCTCAACGGCATCCAATGCCTGGTCGTATTTGGCGGAAAGCGCCGACAGCTCCTGCGAAAGCTCCTGCTCCAGCCGAGCGACGCGGTCTTCGATGGCCTCCAGGCTCTCCTGTGATTTGGCGATCGCTTCCCCGCTCTTCACGGCTCTCCCCGTACTTTTCACCGCCGTGCCCACCCGGGAAACGGTAGCGGCGCTGACGGTCTTCCGTCCCAGCAGGGCGCTGAGGATGGCCGTTCCCGCCGACACGACGGCCTCCAGCTTCCTTTGATCGGCCCGGGCTTCCAGGGCCTGTCTGGCCCGCATCCGCTGATTCTCCAGGGTTTGAAATCGGGCCTCATATTTCTTTTTCAACAGCTCCGCTTCCCGATCCCTCTTTTCATGGGCCAGGTGCCCCATCCGGATGAGAAACTCCCGTTCCGTTTCCCCCTCTGCGGAAACTTCCTTTAGCAGCGGGCTTTGATAAATTTTCAAGCGCCGGTTGGTTCGAAGATACTGAAGGAACAGCTTTTCCCAGACGCTGTAATTCTTAGTCAGGGAAGCCGCCTGGGGAAGCGGGAGGAACCCTGCTCCCTCCATGGGCCGGGAATCCAATTCTTCCGGCTCCAGCTCTGTCGCAATGGCTCTGCTCCAGTCTACCGGCGCGGGTCCGTCGGGCAGCGTTGCCATCAGGGATACCCTCTCCGATGCGGTGATCCCATACTTTGCGCTGCTGTAGAGGATTTCTGCCATGCCCAGAAGCATAGGGCGGTACGAGGGGGGGGCCACCCGCCGCGGATGCATCGGGCAGCGCCGAAGCCTCAGTGCCCGGGGGGCCGGAGGGACAATATACCTGCCGGATCCCCGGATCCAGTACCGGCGGAAGCCCCGATACCCTTCCCGCGGAGCCGGCCCCCGGCGGGAAAACCCCCGATACAGCAGCCTCCATACCGGCTATGCCAGTAGCACCCGTGCCCGGGGCTGCCGGGGATCCTGCCGGCAGCCCCGGCGTTCCGGCAGCAGAGAGAAGCGCCAGCTGCTCCCGCGTCAGCGGCCCGGCCAGGTAAGACAGGGTAAATCGGGTCGTAAATATCAGGGGATGCTCCTCGTGAACGGTGTGGAGATAAAAGTTTCTTTTCCCCAGGCCCGACAGCAGCCTTGCCACCCGGCCTCGGTCGAAGCCTTCAGAAGAAGCGCCCTCCAGCCCGGAAAGGACCCGATCCTGGTCCTGCTGGGTCTGGAGCCGCCCGATAAACCAGGTTCCCATATTGGACAGGGCTTTGTAATCCAGATCCACCGGATTTTGCGTGGACAGCACCAGTCCCAGGCCGTAGGCCCTGGCCTGCTTCAAAAGCGTCAGCAGGGGCGCCTTGGATGGGGGATTGGCCACCGGCGGCAGATACCCGAACAGCTCATCCATATAAAGGAGCGCCCGCAGACTGCCGGTCCCCGGCTGACTGCGCATCCAGGCGATCACCTCGTTTAAAAGCATGGTGACAAAAAACATCCGCTCCCCATCGGAAAGATGAGAAATGGAAAATACCGAAATCCTTGGCTTTCCCGCTTCATTGTACAGGAAGCGGTCTATCTGCAGCGGCTCGCCTTCCATCCAGCATTTAAAGCCGGAAGACGCCAGCAGGCTGTTCAGCCGCATGGCCAGACCAAATCGTTCCTTT
The DNA here is from genome assembly GCA_041836105.1 of Bacillota bacterium. Taxonomy (GTDB): domain Bacteria; phylum Bacillota; class Clostridia; order Peptostreptococcales; family Anaerovoracaceae; genus UBA5559. The sequence continues at coordinate 6,078 of JBGYKY010000082.1, forward strand.
GAGGGATAAAAGCTTTCCAGATCCAATACGCCGATCTGCTGCATGGGCGGGCTCTGCACGGCGCCGATCAACTCTGCCAGGGAAAGGCCGCAGCCTCTCCGCCAGGCGGATTCCAAAATCCCGGATATCAGGATATGCTCCCTGTCAGTAAGGGGGTCTCCGCTCCACCCCACCAGGGTCAGCAGGCCGGTAGCGGTGGCCAGCAGCTTCTCCCGCAGAGCCTCTTCATCTGCTAAAACGGCCGGCGGCGGCGCGCTGAAATCCCGGAGCAATGAAATGGGGATCCCGGCAGCTCCCCCCGGGGTGTAGATCCGAACCTCCGCTGCGTCCTTCAGCCGCCGGATCCGGTCCGGGGACTGGTCCCACGCCTGAATCTGCTCCGACCAAAGGGCCGCCTGCTTTTCGGCGTACGCTTCGGGGCTGAGCTCCTGCGCAGCCGCCTCCTCCCGATTGACCCAGGGCAGGAGCTCAGTCCCCGTCAGCCGGGGAAAGGTAAGCGCCAGATTAGACAAGTCGCCCTTGGGGTCAATGGCGATGACCGGGATCTGATCCAGAGCTGCCTCCTCCATAAGGCTAATGCCCAGGCCGGTCTTCCCGCTGCCCGTCATACCGATCACTGCCGCATGGGTAGTCAGATGCCTGGATCGGTACAGCAACGGCTGCCCCGTCTGTTGCCCGCTGTCGGGATCCACCTCTCTGCCCAGATAAAAAAGACCCATTTTTTCATAATCCTGCATCGCGCTTCCTCCTCTCCGCGGGTACCCACATTATACCTTAACTTCCCACGCCTTTCCACTATTTTACTGCGGAAGATTTTTGCTGTAAAGGACCTGCTGCATATCGCAAACCTTTCCACGAAAAAAAGGCCCGCAGCAGGCCTTTAGCACATTCCGTCCCTTCCGTCGATTCCCTTGCCTTATTCCTTTTTCATTTCCAGGGTTTTCTCACAGATACAGGCCAGCAGCGCCGGGTCATGACTGACTGCCAGCAGTCCGATTTCCCGTTCCCGGCAGATCCGAAGCAGCACCCGCCAGATCGAGGCCTGAGTAACGGCATCCAGCATCGTGGTAATCTCATCGGCAATGAGAAAGCGGGTCTCCGGCCTGAGGGCTCTCGCAATGCAAAATCGCTGAAGTTCGCCGCCAGACAGCTCCTCCGGCCACCGATCCATCCACCCTTCTTCAATCCCCAGCTCCTCCAGCAGCGCCGAGTCCGGCGCTCCTGCCTCCTCAAGAACCTGCTTCATTCTCCAACGCGGATTCACCGCCTTTTCCGGGTGTTGAGCGATGTACTGCACCGGATGGAACCCCCGAAGGGGGTATGTCTCTTCTCCCAGCCGCACGCTCCCCCTCTCAGGCCGCTGATATCCGGCCAGCATTCTGGCTACCGTAGTCTTGCCGCAGCCGGAAGGGCCCACCAGGCCAAGGCGCTGACCGGGTCTGATACAAATGTGAAAATCCTTCACGATCCAGGGCCCCTTGCCGTATCGAAAGAACAATCCCTCCCCGATCAAGTTCATTCCCCGCAACTCCTTCCTACTCGATTGTCCCGCTGCTTTTCAGCAGCGGACGACCGGCTGCAGCCGCAGTCCTCCGGCAGATGAAACCCGTTTTCCGGCAGAGCCCGCCACAGCGCCACGGAATAGGGGTGCGCCAGCGCCTCGCCCCGGCCGGTAAACCGGTGAGCCTCCGCAATCTCTATCATCTCACCGTCCCGCATGACCCCGATCCGGTCAGCCACAGAGCGGGCGGCCATGAGATCATGGGTAATCAGGAGAATGCTCCTCCCTTCATCCGCCAGTTCGCGCAGGTGGGCCAGAACATGCTTCAGCGCCGCCGGATGAAGCCCCGGCGTCGGTTCATCCGCAATGATCAGACTGGCTCCTCCGCTGATGGCGGTGGAAATCAATACCCGGCGAATCATCCCACCCGACAGCGGGAAGGGGTATTGCCGGCCCGCCTCCCGAGGCAGGTGATAGCGGCGGAACAGCTCCTCCTGAACCGCCTTTCCCTGTTCCCGTCTGCCTTCCACTCCGCTGCGCACTTGCTTTGCTACCGGAATCAGGGGGTCCAGGAAATTCACGGATTGTGGGATCAGGGAAATTTCCCTGCCCCGAAGGCGCCGCTGACTTTCTGCGGTCAACGGGTCTCCCCGGAAAACCAATTCTCCAGACACTGCCGCGTTAGGCGGCAGGATCCCCAGGATGCTGTGCGCCAGCAGGCTTTTTCCCGATCCGCTGGATCCCACTATCGCCAGGATTTCCCCCGGATAGATGGAAAGGCTCAGGCCGCTGACCGGGCAGAGGGTGCGCTGCCGCAATCCCCTTTCATATTGTGTAAAGGAAACGGACAGCTTCCGAACCTCCAGTAGCGGCCGGGGGCCGGTCTGCTGCTTTTCTTTCATGCGCTTTTCCTCTTCTTTTCTCCTTCTCTTTACCTTATCTTTCGCTTTCCTTTCGATGCTGTTGCCTGCTCCGGCCGCCGGCGCGCGTATCCCTATCGGCTCCAGCCTATTTATCTGCGGACGCTTCCGCAGACTCCCGAAAGCTTGCTCACCTTCTTCCGCCGCAGTGCGCTACAGCTGCCCCTGCCGCGGATCCGACAACAGCGCCAGATTTTCCCCGATGACATCAAAGAGGCGGATGACCAGCAGCAGAGCCGCGCCGGGGAACAGGGCCAGCCACCAGCTTCCCCCCGCCAAATACCCCATGGACTCCGACAGAATGATCCCCACCGCAGGCCGGGCCGGGTCCAGTCCAAAGCCCAGGAAGGTAATGGCCGCTTCATGAAGGATGGCGTGGGGGAACAGCAGAATCAGCCCCACCATCAGCTGAGGCAGCAGATGGGGTAGCAGGTGCCGCCCGGCGATATACAATCTCCCCTTGCCGAGCATGGCCGATACCTGCACGTATGGCATCTCCCTGAGCTGAAGCACCTCCGCCCGGATAATCCGAGTCAGGCCGGGCCAGTGGGTCAGGGCCACTCCAACAATCACGCCCCGGACTCCACCCCCCAGGACAAAGGAAATAAGGATCAGCAGCACCAGGTGCGGAACCCCCAGAAATAAATCCGTCAGCCAGGAAACCAGCGCATCGGTCTTTCTGCCCAAAAGGGCCGCCGCGACACCCAAAACCAGAGCGATCAGGGTGCTGGCAACCGAAGCCAGAATACCAATCCTGATGCTGAGGGCCAACCCCTTGACCGTCCTCAGCAGCATATCGCGGCCCATCCAGTCCGTACCAAAGAGATGCGAGAGGGAGGGGGACTGGCCGGATTGGGAAAAATTCGTCCGCAGGCTATCGGCCTGGGTCCCCGCATCGACCAGCAGGATCATAAGAAGGATCATCAGGGACACTCCGATGTATATCAGCACCCGCGTACGGCGGTTACACATCTCGCTTCCCTCCTTCCCGGATCCGGGGGTCAATGACAGTATACAGCACATCTGCGATAAAATTTCCCACGAAAACAAAGGCAGTACTGAAAAGAACCAAGCCCAGCAGCAGGGGGACATCTCCCCCCAGCCCAGCCTGAACCGTTGCCTGCCCCAGTCCCGGATAGGAAAAGACCTGCTCCGCCAATACGGCGCCGCCGAACAGCTCACTGAAGGAGGCGAACTGCAGCGATATCGCCGGCAGAGCAATATTCCGCAGTCCATGGCGCACCGCCAGCGTCCATCCCTCCTCCCCCCTGGCCCTAGCAAAAAGGACATAATCACTGCTCAGCACATCCAGCAGCTTCTGTCTGGTGTGCAGAGCGATACCGGCCACCCCCACCAGGCTCAGGGTGAGGGCCGGCAGGAACAGGTGGGCAAGCCGGTCCCCCCAGGTCACGTCATCCGCCAGCATCCCTGCGGGAACGCCAAGCCCCACGGGGAACCACCCCAGGGACACCGAAAACACCATCAGGATCAGCAGTCCCAGCCAGAAGGTGGGCGTGGAGGCCATCAACAGGCAATACCACTTAATACCCCGGTCCAGCAGCGTCCCCCGGTTCATGCCCGCCACGACGCCCAGAAAAAAGCCCAGGATCCCGGAGAGTACCCAGGCCGTCACTAGGAGCAGCGCCGAGGCAGCAAAGCGCTCGGCGATAATAGTGAGCACCGGCTCCCGGTAGAGGATGGACGTTCCGAAATCCCCCTGAAGCAGATGGGCGCCCCATCGGAGGAAACGGGTCAGCGGCGGCTGATCCAGGCCCCAGCTTTCAGCGATCTGCTGCAGCTGCTCCTCCGAAACCCGAACCATGTCGGCGCCCACATAGGACCGGATGGGATCCACGGGAGACAGAGAAACCAGGACAAAGGAAAGAACGCTGACTGCCAGCAGCAGACTCAGCATCCTTCCTCCCTTCTTCCCCACAATTTTCAGGATATCTTTCATTCTGCCGGCTTCCATTCCTGGATATTTGCCGTAATAGGCCAGCCGTGTCCGTGAGGCTCAATGCGGTTTTGACCCGTATCCAGCTTGTCCGATACCAGATAGACGTGGTTCAGGTTTACCAGCCACGCCCAGACCGCGTCGCCCTGTGCGCTGAATCCGGTGGTCCCGTCCCATTGGGCCTTTTTCCAGTACCCGTTGGCCTCATCTTCGCCAATGGCCCGCAGGGCCGCGTCCAGATATCCGTCCACCGTGGGGCTCTGATAGTACGTCGTGTTGTAGTAGCCGTCTCCGGCTGTTTTGCTGTGATACAGATTGTACATCTCCAGCGGATCGTGACTGCCCCATCCGAAGAGAACCGCGTCTGCATACATCCTGGTCTCGATCTCATTCCAGCTGAGCCCTTCCAGCCCAACGCGGATCCCCAGGGGCACCAGCTGGTCGGCCACCGCCAGGCCCAAAGCCTGACGGACGCTGTCTCCCGCCGGATAAATCAGCGTAAATTCTGCTTTCTGCCCACCCTTTTCCAGGATCCCATCCTGATCCGAGTCGACCCATCCTCCATCCTGTAAAATCCTCTTTGCCGCTTCCACCTGTCCATCCTCAAGGGCGGTTTCGTCGTTCCACCAGGGAAGGCCGTCACAAACGGAATAGGCCGGGCTTCCATACCCCAGCAGAACGCCGTCCACCAGCGCCTGGCGATCTACTCCGAGATTCACAGCCTGCCTGATGGCCAGGTCCGAGGTTACCGGATTGCCAATGGGTGCTCCGTCGGCAGTGGTCGCACCAGGCCTGGTTACTGGGAAAGCAATCCCCCGGTTATCTACGGACGCGATGGCAAGCACTCTCATGCCCTCGACCTCTCGCGATGCCAGCTGCGGAGAAATCGACGCGATATCCACCTGGCCTGCCAGAGCGGCAGCATATGCGGCCTCCTCACTGAGGTACAGAAAGGTTACCTTCTGATAGAAGGACTTTTTCCCGTAATATTCCGGGTTCGCTTTTACGATCAGCTGCTGCCCCCGATCCCACTGCACGAATTGATACGGACCCGAGCCCACGGGGTTTGAGGCGTAGTCCTCGCCGTGGGCGTGGGACGGCACGATGCCCAGAGAGGCCGCAATGGCCCGAAAGCTTGATCGAGGCTCCTTTAGCCTGATCTCTACCACGTATTCATCGGTGGCCTTGATCGATTCCATCACCTGAAGATCCACAACAGAGCCGCTGGATGCCGCGGCTTCAAAGGTGTAGACCACATCATCGGCCGTCAGCGGTTCTCCGTCGGAAAAACGCACATCATCCCGCAGATCGAAGGTCCAGGTTTTTCCATCGGGGCTGATCGTGTATTCTTCTGCCAGATCTCCCACAATTTGCAGATCATTATCTCTGGTCAACAGGGTACTCTGAAACAGAGGGGATCCGTATCTTCCCCAGCCGGTGGTGGGGTCAAAGCCGTCCTCCGGTTCTCCTCCGATGGCCAGTACCAATTCATCTGCGGCCTGCTCCGCCTGTCCGCTTCCTCCGGCGCACCCGCCCAGCAGAGAAACCAACAGAAGCGCGATCAGCAGCATCAGCCCGCCCTGCCTC
>JBGYKY010000083.1:0-4654 GCA_041836105.1 Bacillota bacterium
GAATATCAGATCCAAATTAATATTTTCAAAACCGGCTTCCCGAGCCTGCCAGAAGCTTTCCAGCGCTTCCTCCGGACCATGGATCCGTCCGATGGCAGAGAGGCAAGCCGGGTCAAAGGACTGGACTCCCATGCTGAGCCGGTTGACACCGGCGGCCCGATATCCCCGGAGCTTTTCTCCCGTCAGTGTCCCCGGATTGGATTCCAGCGTGATCTCTGCCGCATCCGCCAGATGAAAACAGGCCCCGACCTCAGACAGCAGGTCCGCGATCAGGGCAGGCTCCAGCAGGGATGGGGTACCCCCGCCGATAAAAATGGTATCCGCCCGGCGATGCGGCCGGGGCAGCGAGGACGCGGCCAGCCGGATTTCCGTCTTCAGCAGCACCACATACCGGCGGCGAAGCGCCGCATCCTCCGGTCCGGACACAGCGGACAGAAAATCACAGTATAAACACTTTTGACGACAAAAGGGTATGTGGATATAAATCCCTAAGGGAGCGCCGTTATTTGTTGTCATCGTACTTCAAAACCGCGGTAAAGGCCTCCTGAGGCACCTCCACGGTACCGAACTGGCGCATCCGCTTCTTTCCCTCCTTTTGCTTTTCCAGCAGCTTCTTCTTTCGGGAAATGTCGCCGCCGTAGCATTTGGCGATTACGTCTTTGCGGTAAGCCCGAACCGTTTCCCTGGCGATGATTTTAGCGCCGATGGAAGCCTGGATAGGCACCTCGAACTGATGCATGGGAATAATTTCCTTGAGCTTCTCGCAGACAAACTTGCCCCGGGCATAGGCCTTGGACTCGTGAACGATCATAGAGAATGCGTCCACCAGATCACGGTTCAGCAAAATGTCCATCTTCACCACATTGGATTTTTCGTACCGGACAAACTCGTAATCCAGGGAGCCGTATCCCCGGGTCTTGGATTTCAGCGCGTCGAAAAAGTCATAAATCACCTCGTTGAGAGGCATCTCATAATGGAGCTGCACCCGGGCCTCTGTAATGTATTCCATGTGGATCAGCTTCCCCCGCCGGTCCTGGCAAAGCTCCATGATGCTTCCCACATATTCCTTGGGGATCATGATGTCCGCCTTGACGATCGGCTCCTCCATGTGATGTATCATCACCGGAGACGGCAGATTGGTGGGATTCTGAATCATCTCCACCGAGCCGTCATTCAGGACCACCCGGTAAATAACACTGGGCGAGGTGGTAATGACCCCCAGGTCAAACTCCCGCTCCAGCCGCTCCACGATGATCTCCATGTGGAGCAATCCCAGAAAACCGCAGCGAAACCCGAAGCCCAGGGCCGTAGATGTCTCCGGCTCAAAATGAAAGGCCGCATCGTTGACCTGAAGTTTTTCCAGCGCATCCTTGACATTTTCGTACTTCTCGCCCTCCGCCGGGTAGATACCGCAGTATACCATGGGCTGTACCTTTTTATAGCCGGGCAGCGGCTCCGCTGCCGGATCGTTTTCATGAGTAATGGTATCTCCCACCCGGGCATCGGCCACCTGCTTGATACTGGCCACGATATAGCCCACGTCTCCCGCCTGAAGCTTGGGGACCGGAACGGGGCCCGGAGAATAGACCCCCACCTCCGTTACCTCATACTTCTTTTTGGTGTTCATCAGGCGAATGATGTCTCCCTTCCCCACAGCGCCGTCAAAAACCCGGGTGTAGATGACCACGCCCTTGTAATTGTCATAATAGGAATCGAAGATCAGGGCCTTCAGCTTACCAGTCGGATCCCCCGATGGCGGCGGAATGCGGGTCACCACCGCCTCCAGCACCTCCTCGATCCCGATCCCTTCCTTGGCAGAAATGAGAGGCGCCTCCGAGGCGTCGATCCCGATGATCTCTTCCACCTCCAGCTTGACCTCGTCGGGACGGGCGCTGGGCAGATCAATTTTGTTGAGTACCGGCAGAATCTCCAGATTTTCCTCCAGTGCCAAGTAAACGTTGGCCAGGGTCTGCGCCTCCACTCCCTGCGTCGCGTCCACGATGAGGATGGCGCCCTCACAGGCCGCCAGACTGCGGGAAACCTCATAGGTAAAGTCCACGTGGCCCGGCGTGTCGATCAGGTTCAGCACATATTCCTGGCCGTTTTTCGCCCGATACAGCAGTCGAGAGGTCTGCAGCTTGATGGTAATGCCCCGTTCCCGCTCCAGATCCATGTTGTCCAGAAACTGCTCCTTCATGTCACGCTGGGCCACAACACCGGTATTTTCCAGGATCCGATCCGCCAGGGTGGACTTCCCGTGATCGATGTGAGCAATGATGCAGAAATTGCGAATGGTCGATTGATATGAATTCATAGGTTCCTCTCTTGACAGTATGTACTATACGGTATATTCTACTGGAAAGCCCGCTGTTTTTCAATGGGATGTTTGCGGTATGGCCCCCGCGAAAACGGCAGAAAAAGTCCTTGCGCTTGTGAGGTCCATCGTATATAATAGTTATTGTGAAATTTTGCTGAAAGTGGGGTGAAACAATGGCAAATATCAAATCCGCAAAGAAAAGGATCCTGGTCATCAATAAAAAGACCGCCAGAAACAGACGGATCAAATCCCATCTGAAGGGAATCCTGAAGAACTTTGACGCCGCCATCAGGGACAACGATCTCGATGCTGCTGCCGAGAAGCTGGCGCTGGCCGAGAAAAAGCTGATGAAGGCTGCTTCCAAAGGCACGATTCACAAGAACGCTGCCTCCAGAAAAGTCTCCAGACTGACCAAGCGACTGAATCACGCGCGGGCAAACTAATCTCACCCGTCCCCACCCGTGCATTGGTTCCGTGCACATGATCACAATAAGCAATCAACAAGAAAAAAGATGGTGGTGTCTCCCATCTTTTTTATATTTTTGATATAACGCCGCGCCCCGCTGCCCGGCCGATTTTGGGCGCAGCAGCCCGTCCGTCCCAGCGGCTACCGGTTCTGATGCCTCTTAATTTTCCGGGTAGTGGTTTTCACGAACTCCGTCAGCCGGATGGTAACGCTACGTACCCGCTTGTAGTTGGGGATCAGTTGGTTGACCTCTGCGATCTTTCTTTTGATCAGCTCGTGGATCTGCCCTTCGTCGATTTCCCTGCCGTGGTCCTCCCGGATCCGCTCGAAATTGGGCCGGACCTGAACGCTGACCACCGTATCGTCGCTGCCATCCTCCGGCTCCTGGCCGTAAACCATACATTCCTCAATGTAATCGATCTGCATCAGGTGCTTCTCGATCTCCTCCGGATAGATATTCTTTCCCGTCTTGGTTACGATCACATTTTTCTTCCGACCCGTCAAATAGAGCCAGCCCTCATCGTCTACGAAGCCCAGGTCTCCCGTATGGAACCATCCGTCCCTCAGCACCTCTTCCGTCTTTTCCGGCATCTGGTAATAGCCCTTCATGACGTTGGGCCCCCGGTAAATGATTTCGCCGATTCCTTCATCATTAACGTCGATCAGATCCAGCTCTCCCTCCGGGATCACTGGCCCTACGGACCCCGCCTTTTTATACCGGTTGCTGAAATCCGGCGTGCCCGTCAGCAGGGGGGCCGTTTCCGTCAGGCCATAGCCCATCACCACTTCAAAGCCCAGATCCTGGAAGCCTCTTACTACCTTCGGATCAATGGGCGCGGCCCCGGTAACCAGCAGCCGGAGGTTGCCGCCAAAGCTCCTGTAGACGGAGTTCAGGATCGATCGGGTCCGGTCGATCCCGATGTTTTTCAGCGCTCTGCTGAACCGTATCGCTGCCCGAAGCGCCTTTTCCCTGCCGGATTTGGCCGCCTGCTTCCAGATTTTTTCGTAAATGGACTCAAAGATCAGAGGAACCCCCACCAGCACGGAGCATTTCGCTTCCTCCAGATTTTTCAGCACATGCTTCAGCCCCTCATAGAAAGCGGTGGAGCACCCCTGATAGATGACCACCAGGATGCCGATGGTGGATTCAAAGGTGTGGTGGATAGGCAGGATCGACAGCGCCCGGTCGCCGGGCCGAAGCCGGACAATGCGGCTGGTAGCCATCACATTGGAGGCAATGTTCCGGTGGGACAGCATCACCGCCTTGGCCAGATCGGTGGTGCCGGAGGTAAACAATAGAATCCTTGCCTCATCCGGGTCCGGAACCCGATCCAGAAACCGCCGGTCCCCCATCGCCAGCAGGGCTTCCCCTTCCCGAAGCAGACGGAGCCATGGCGTCTCTGTCTGTCGCTCCCGATCAAAATAGGCATCAATCCGAAACAAGTGCTCCAAAGGGTATCCCTCAAAATAGTTTACATAATTTTCTGTACAGAAAACCGCCTTACATCCGGCGGTTTCCAGGAGATTCAGGATCTCCTCTCTGCTCAGCTCCTTATCCAGGGGGACCACGGTACCCACGCCGCAAACCACGGCCAAGTAGGCTGCAACCCACTGATAGCAATTTTCGCCGATAATCGCAATGGGCTGATCCCCCAGCCCCAGGTCCATCAGACGGGTCCCCAGAGCCTCCATATCCTGTTTCACCGTCTGAAAATCAATTTCAAAATATGCGCCGCCCTTTTCCTCCTTGCTGAGAAAAGCCGTTCGGCTTCCGAAAAGAGCAGCCCCCGACTCCACAATGTCCCGGATGGTGGCCACCTCCCGGACGGGATACAGCCGGGACGCATACGCATTGATATAGCTCATGGAGC
>JBGYKY010000084.1:0-3236 GCA_041836105.1 Bacillota bacterium
CGTATCCTCTATCAGATCTTTCCCGACAGCTTCCGGAACGGCAATGCGGCAGGTGTGGTACGGTCGCCCAAGCCCGGCTCCTTTCTGTACGCAACCTGGGACACCCTGCCTTTCTATCGAAAGGATCCCGAGGGCCGTATCCTGAGCTGGGGATTTTACGGCGGAAACCTGGACGGCATTACCGAAAAGCTGCATTATCTGCAGAGCCTGGGGGTGGGGATCCTCTACCTGAACCCCATCTTTGAGGCTGCCAGTCCCCACCGCTACGATACGGGGGACTACCTGAAGCTGGATGGGATGCTGGGGGCGGAGGAGGATCTTGATCGACTGATTGCCGAGGCGAAGAAGCGAGACATCGGGATCCTGCTGGACGGCGTGTTCAGTCACACCGGGGCCGACAGCCGCTATTTTAACAAGAAGGGGACTTATCCGACGGTGGGGGCGTACAACAGTCCGGAGTCCCCCTATTTTTCCTGGTACGATTTTATCCGGTATCCGGAAGAATACCGGTCTTGGTGGGGAGTAGAGGATCTCCCCAACGTACGGGAAATGGAGGAAAGCTATCGGACCTTTATTTACGAAAGCGAGGACAGCGTTGTCCGAACCTGGATGCGCCGAGGCATCCGGGGATTTCGGCTGGATGTGGCCGACGAGCTCCCGACGGATTTCATCCGGGGTATTCGCCGGGCCATAGAAGAGGAAGACCCGGAAGGAGTGCTGATGGGGGAGGTTTGGGAGGATGCCACGAATAAGGTTGCCTATGGGGAGCTGCGCAACTATCTGACGGGCGACCAGCTTCACTCGGTAATGAATTATCCCCTATACCAAGCGCTGCTGGAGGCGGCGCTGGGGAAGGGGGCTGCCGGGGAAGCAGCCGACATCATGATGATGCTCTATGAAAATTATCCCCTGGATGCCGTTTTGTCCGCCATGAATCTCATCGGAAGCCATGACCGAAGCCGGATCCTCACGCTGCTGGGAGAGTCCGGCCCGGAGGATGCCCGGAAACGGCTGAAGATGCTGACCGCCTTTCAGATGGCTTTGCCAGGGGTCCCCTCGATCTATTACGGCGATGAAGCGGGATTGGCCGGGGCGGCGGACCCGGATAACCGCCGGTCCTTTCCCTGGGGGCGGGAAGACGAAGGTCTGACGGACTGGTACCGGCGGATCACTGGTCTGCGGCGGGAACTGCTGATGCCTTTTCTGTGGCAGCTGCCTCGGGTCGAGGCGGCGGGGGAAGACGGACTCGTTTTCCACAGCTCACTGACAGATCGGGAGCTGTGGGTGGCAATGAACGCCGATGCCGATCGGCCATTGACGTTGAGGCTGACGAAAAGATGCGGCGAGGGGTCGGAGAGGGAGGAGTCCGGAACCTTTGGCGAGATCGGCGGGCCGGCGGCGGACGCCCGGGAAATATTTCATGAGCTGCCGGTCTTCCGGGGATCTGACGGCATGATTTCCTGCCGGATCCCGCCTCTGACTACCGCTGCTCTGATTGTGACATTATCACTGTAATTTTTCCCGTTTCAGGTATGATGTCCGCAGAGAAGCCGTTGTGGCTGAGGGAAACGGTCACAGCAAAGAGGAATGTTCAGGAGGAAAAGCATGAAAGTGTTGATTGTTGGCGGCGTAGCCGGCGGCGCCTCGGCGGCGGCCCGGCTGAGAAGGCTGGACGAGCGGGCGGAAATCATTCTGTTTGAGCGCGGCGACTACATCTCCTTCGCCAATTGCGGGCTGCCCTACTACATCGGCGGAGCCATTACGGACAAAGAAGCCCTGACTCTGCAAACCCCCGAAAGCTTTCGGGCGCGATTCAACGTGGATGTAAGGACCGGCAGCGAGGTAACGGCCGTTGACCCCGCGCGGAAGGAGGTAACGGTGCGGGCAAAGAGCGGGGAATATCGGGAAAGCTATGATAAGCTGATCCTCGCTCCCGGCGCAGAGCCCATTCGCCCCAAAATGGAAGGGAGCGCAGCGGATTCTGACCGGATTTTTACCCTGAGAAGCATTCCCGATACCTATCGGATCAAGGATTATGTAGACCGAAGCAAGCCCCGAAGCGCCGTGATAGTCGGCGGCGGATACATCGGCATTGAGATGGCGGAAAACCTTTACCGACTGGGGATGGACATCACGGTGGTAGAGATGGCGGATCAGGTCATCGGCCCCCTGGACTATGATATGGCCTGTGAGGTGCACAATCACATGAGGTCGCTGGGTGTTCGGCTGCTTCTGGGCGCCGGTGTCAGCGCCATCAATATGGCCGGATCCGGAGGCGGGCTGGAAATCATCACCGGTAAGGGAAGCGTTCAAGCCGATATGCTGATCATGGCCATCGGTGTACGGCCGGAAAGCTCGCTGGCCAGGGACGCCGGGCTGCAGATCAATGAGCGGGGCGGAATCATCACCGACGAGCATATGCTGACCTCAGACCCTCATATCTATGCCGTGGGCGATGCGGTGGAGGTGGTGGATTTTGTCACCGGACAGAAGGTCATGATCCCTCTGGCAGGGCCGGCTAACAAGCAGGGCCGGATTGCGGCTGACAATATCTGCGGCATTTCCAGCAAGTATAAAAATACGCAGGGGAGCGCTATCCTCAAGGCCTTTGATCTGACTGTCGCCACCACCGGGATCAATGAAAAGACCGCTAAGAGACTGGGATTGGACTATGACAAGCAGTTTACCTACAGCGCCTCTCATGCAGGATACTATCCCGGCGCCGTGAACATGTCCATCAAGACCGTTTATGAGCGGGGGACCGGTAAAATCCTGGGCGCCCAGATTGTGGGGTATGAAGGAGCGGATAAGCGCTGCGATGTTCTGGCTACCGCCATCCGGGCAGGAATGACCGCTTCGGATTTGACGGAGCTGGAACTGTGCTATGCGCCGCCCTTTTCCTCCGCCAAGGACCCCGTTAATATGGTGGGGTTTTCTATCGAGAATCTGTTGACCGGAAAGGTGAAAAATTATCACTGGCACGATGTGGAGCATCTTCCTCGGGACGGCAGCGTTACCCTGCTGGATACCCGAACCGATATGGAGTTCGAGGCAGGGAGCATCCCCGGGTATATGAACATCCCGCTGGATGAGCTTCGGGCACGGATAGATGAGCTGGACAGGAGCAGGCCGGTGTACGTGACCTGCCAGATCGGCCTCCGGGGCTATGTGGCGGCTCGGATCCTGGCACAGAATGGATTCGACACTTATAATCTTTCCGGCGGATACCGATTGTA
>JBGYKY010000085.1:0-3567 GCA_041836105.1 Bacillota bacterium
ATGCCTCCTGAGAGGCCCCGGCGATCAATGCTGCCAGAAGATCCCCCTTTCGCATCGTCTGAAACCCCGGGATGCCAAAGTTTTTGGCAATCTCCCGAAGCTCGGGCAGTTTTTTTGTTTTTAAAATTTCCGTGTCCATGATGTTGTATCCCTTTTCCCTTGCGCGAAGATGCGGTTGAAAGGCTCCTTCGATTTTCCGGACGGCTATTCGGCCGCCTCGCTGCCCGTACCAGCCGCCGTTTCCGTGTCGATGGCCGCTTCCGTAGCAGCGGGAGGCGCGTAGATGCTCCGAATCATCTCCTCGATCCCTGCCGAATTCGGATACACGTAATAGGGCGGATCAGGATCCAGCGTGTGGGGTAGCGTATAGGTGGTCAGGCTGTCTCCGCTGACACCTATCGCCTTGGCAGCCAGCTGCACCGCCGTGCCCAGGGTGATGTCTGATTTCACATTGTTGAAAGCGGTTTTGGTGATCTTGGGCAGGTCAAAGCTGATGCACTGCTTAAAGGCGTTTTTGACAAACTCCTGCTGAGCCCTGACCCGACCCATGTCCCCCTCGGGATAGCCGGACCGATACCGCAGAAACTGCACCGCCTGCTCCCCGTTCAGCACCTGATGTCCTTTCGGGATATTGATTCTCAGGGGCGGCGTATCGTAGGGGTCGTTGTAGACCATGTTGAACGGAATATCCATGGGCACGCCGCCCATGCTGTCCACAATGTTTTTTACCCCGTCATAATCGATCTCCGCATAGTAGTTGATGGGCATGCCCAGCAGAACATCACTGACCGCCCGAGCGGTGTTGACAGCCTCGCCCCGATAAGCGGCATTGATCTTTTTTTCCGCCGGATGCTCATATCCCGACCGGTAGTAATAGGTATCCCGGGGAATGGAGATGACGTCCACTTTTTTCGTATCGATATCGAAGCTGGCCAGCATCAGCGTATCGGTCAGGCCCTGATTGACGCCGATGAGAAGGATGTTCACCCTGTTGACGTCTCCGTACTCGCGGAAGAAGGGACTGTCGTCGTCGATAAGGGTCGCCAGGGCAATGGTGTCCTCCGCCGGGGTAAAGGGGGTGATGTCGGCGATTTCGCCTACCATGGTCCGCCCGCCGGCAAAGACCGCGGTAAAAATAATCAACAGCAGCCCAAAGGTCATGACAAAGCTCCGGACGGGATTCATCTTCCCGGAGGGACGCTGCTTTGCCGCTTTGGCAGTTTGCCTTTCCATCAGCTTTTTTTCCCTGAGCTTCTGCTTTCTCAGTTGCTTTCTCAGTTTCCGCTCGTAGCGCTCGTTATCCAACATGACGATCGTTTTCCTATCTCTTCCTTCTTCTGTCTTTATGCTTCCGCCCTTATGCTGCCTATTCCTCTGCGTCCACGCCGGCCGGCGTGGTCCCTTCTTCCTCTGCCGGCGGATCATAAATCTGCCGGAGCATTTCCTCGATCTGCTCCGAATCCGTCCACCAGTAGGACAGCTTGTTTGCGGTCGCCGCCTTCCCCGGAGTCAGCCAGGTATGCAGGTCCTCCGATTTCAGCCCCAGGGCCCTGGTCCCCAGCTTGACCGCCATCCCCAGAGAAATATCCGAATCCACATTGTCCAGCGCCGTGTTGACAACCTTGAGCAGATCCTTTCCCAAAGCCTGCTTAAAGGCCGCCTGGATAAAGGCCTGCTGCGCTGCGACCCGCCCGATGTCTCCCTGGGGATAGCTTCGGAACCGCAGATAGCCCACCGCCGTCTTTCCGTCCAGCACCTGCTCCCCCGCCGGGATATCGATTTTGAGGGGGACCGGCTTGTCGTAGGGATCGCTGTACTGCATGCGCTGCGGAATGTGAATGGGGACGCCGCCCATGGAGTCTACCACCTTTTCCACATCGGCGTAATCCACCACCGCGTAATAGTGGATGGGCATGCCCAGCAGGATATCGCTGACCGCCCGGGCTGTGCCCACGGCCCCCTCGGCGTTGTAAATGGCGTTGATCTTATGCGCGGCCGGATGAGTGTACCCCTCCCGATAGTAATAGGTGTCCCGAGGCACGGAAATCACGTCGATCCGCTGCAGATCCAGATCATAGCTGGCCAGCATCAGGGTGTCGGTCATCCCGTGGTTGACCCCCATCACCAGCACGTTAACCCGCTTGCTGTCTCGAAATTCTTCATGGAAGGGACTGTCGCTGTCTACCAGAGTCTCCAGGTCCCGGAGGAGATTTTCCTCCCCGGAAAAAATCCGGGTCTCCGAGGCCCTCCCCAGCAGCAGCCGGACGGGAACCAACAGCAGAGTAATGATTATCAGATACAAAAAGAAGTGCTTTAAAAATTTTTTCAGTGATACGTCCATGGCGCTTCCTGTTTATTCATCCTTAACTGCTATATTTTATCTTTTTTTCGGGGATTATGCAAGATAAAGCCCCTGCATCTTCAACATTTTTCTCAAGGGCTTTTCAAAGGACACCCCTCCAAGGCCCGGAAGGGTGTCCTGATAGATTGCAGACTATTCGTTGCGCAGGCTTTCCAGCGCACTGAGGTTCATGGCCCGCTTGGCGGGATAATACCCGGCTGCTACTCCGATAAAAACGGCGAACAGCAGCGCCGCAGCGGCGACCCACCAGGGGATGATGGATACGGTGGCCGTTCCGCTTCCGTCGGTAATGCCGAGGCCGGCGCCGATGATGGCCCCCAGGAAGGTGTTCATCACAAAGGACAGCAGGAAACTGAACAGGATGCCGATGGCGCCGCCGATGCCGCCGATCATCCCGGCCTCCACCAAAAACATTCTGCGGATATCCGTCAGATTGGCGCCGATCACCTTCATAATGCCGATCTCCCGAGTCCGTTCATAGATGGACATGATCATGGTGTTGGTGATGCCCAGGGCCGCCACAAAGAGCGAGATGCAGCCGATCCCGCCCAGGATTCCCTGGATCATTCTGGCTGTCTGTTTCATGGATTCCAGCCAGTCGTTGGCGCTGAAGGTCTGGTATCCCTTGTCCCGAAGCGCCTTACTGATATCCTGCACATCCTCGATCTTTTCCACATAAATCATCGCCTGCGGATACTGCCCCTGCTGGCTTCGCTGAACGGGCTCCTTTCGGGCTTTCCTAATTTCCTCCCGGATTTTCTTCAATTCATCAATATTCATGTACGCAGAGTACGCCGACTCATCATCGGGGTTGGCCAGAAGACCGACGCCCTTGACGGTATACTCCTTGTACTCTACCTTTTGCGAATCCGATGTGCCGGTGGAGCGGGGCGGCTGGCCATACTCCGGGTCGCCGGTAAGAACAATCTTGTCCGTTACCACATCCACCGCCTTCTGGGGCCCGTAGGAGTTTGCCTGCCTGGGATTGTAAAACCAGTTGGGCACCTGATTGCCAAACAGGATAGCCAACTTGTCGCTCTTGTTCAGCAGCCGCCCCTCCGCCACCTCATAGTTGAACTTTTCCAGCACCTCCGGCCGGATGCCCAGCACGTCTACCTGCGCGACGGTCTTTCCGATCCCCAGCACCAAATACTCACTGATCACCGGCGTGACCGCCTCCACTCCCTTCATTTTCTCCATTTCCA
>JBGYKY010000086.1:0-21194 GCA_041836105.1 Bacillota bacterium
CAAGAAAATAAAAATAAAACCCCTGTTGACAGTGTATTATTTATCGTGGTACACTTCAGGCATAGGAAGGAGGCCTGACCATGTTTCAGTTGGATCTCAAAAGCAGGAAATCTATCTATGAACAGGTAGTGGATAACATCAAGGAGCTGATCATTACCGGCATTATTCAGGCGGAGGAAAAGCTCCCCTCCGTCCGCGAGCTGTCCAAGGCATTGACGGTCAACCCAAACACGGTCCAAAAGGCGTACCGAGCCCTGGAAAACCAGGGTTACCTCTACACGGTAGCCGGCCTTGGGACCTTTGCCGCCAGCGTGGACACGGGAGCTCGGGACGAGCATCTGATCGCGGTCATCCAGGAGCGCATCCGAAAGGAGCTGAAGGAGCTGTTTTATCTGGGATTGACACAAGCAGAGGCTTCGGCGCTTCTACAGGATCTGCTCACAGAACAGGGAGGTTGGAAATGATTGAAATGAAAGGGGTTAACAAGTCCTTTGAAGAATTTCAGGTGCTTCATGAGCTGAACCTGCAGGTGAAAAAGGGCTCCATTTATGGCTTGATCGGTACCAACGGCGCGGGGAAGACCACGATCATCAAGCACCTGACGGGGGTGCTTCGCCCGGATTCCGGCCAGATCCTCATCGACGGCCAGCCAGTCTATGAAAATATTGCTTTGAAAGAAAGGATCGGCTTTATCCCCGATGACTTATACTTTTTTGCCTCCTATAGCCTGCAGGAAATGTCCCGCTTCTATCGAAGCATTTACCCCGGCTGGAGCATCGACCGCTTTGAGAAAATGGTTCAGCAATTTGCGCTGGACCCCGCCTGCAGGCTTTCCCGATTCTCCAAAGGAATGCAGAAGCAGGCCGCTTTTGTCCTCACCCTGTCCGCTCACCCCGATATCCTGATCCTGGACGAGCCCATCGACGGTCTGGATCCAATCATGCGAAAGCTGGTCTGGAAATACGTGGTGGAAGACGTTGCCGAACGGGGGATGACGGTGCTGGTCTCCTCCCACAATCTCCGGGAGATGGAGGGAATCTGCGATTCCATCGGCATCCTGTCCAAGGGCCGCATGATATTGGAGCGGGACCTGGACGAATTGAAAGCTGATATCCATAAGATCCAGATCGCTTTCCGAGAGCCGGCAACCGCTCCCTACGAAAGCCTCGATGTCCTGCACCGGGAAAGCCGCGGGACTGTGGATCTGCTCATCGTCCGCAACCCCAGAGCTCAGGTAGACCGGATCATTCAACAGAACGATCCCCTGATCTTTGATGTCCTGCCCCTTTCTCTGGAGGAAATTTTCATTTATGAATTAGGAGGTGTGAACCATGAAATCCGCGATATTATCTTCTAACATTTCCTGGGCGCTGATTCGGGAAAATTTTCGAAGGTTCTGGGCCATTCCTCTCCTGTCCTTCCTGCTCTATTTTCTGTCGGGTGTCTTTCCGATTTTGATCACCTACGGGGATATTAACAGGACAGCCAGCTATATCGCTGCTTCCCTCAGCAATTTACAGCCCTTTTATATGACCGCTCACCTGGTGATGCCCATCCTGGCAGCGGTAATCATTTTCCGCTATCTGCAGGGCATCGGCTCCACGACCATGATGCATTCCCTGCCCTTCAGTCGGAGAAAGCTGTACGTCAGCAATCTTCTCTCCGGCCTTATGCTGGTTGTGACGCCCATGCTGCTCAACGGCGTGATCCTGCTGATTCTGTCCAAGCCCGCCTACGATCCGTGGCTTTATCAAAACGGTATCATGGAAAATCTGGTCAACGAATTCAGCCGGGGCGCCATTTTACAGTGGATATGGCAATCCTTTCTGATTATTCTGGTAATTTACGCCATCGCCGTTTTTGCCGGACTGGTTACCGCCAACCCCCTGATGCATCTGGGCACGGCGCTGGGCTTTAACTTCCTGGTCCCTGCCCTTTTCCTGACGTTCGTCTATTATTGCTCCACGTATTTATTCGGGTATAATCTCTCGGGCAGCTGGAGCGAGTTTGCCTTGGGCATTTCGCCCTTTCTGGAGGTGTTTAACCGCAACCGGATCGGCGGCACATTCCCTGCGGCCTGCCAGATTTACTACCTTGCCAACGCTCTTTTGCTTTTCGTCCTCAGCGGCTATTTGTACAGTCGGCGAAAGCTGGAACGAGCCTCGGACAGCCTGGCCTTCCATTTTATGGTGCCGGTTATTTGCTATCTGGTAGCGTTTTTCGGTATGACGCTGCTGGGACGCTGGTTTGCCGCCCTCAACGGGGATGACACGCTCTTCCCCTATGCCGGCTATGCCGCGGGTTCGGTGATTTTTTTCCTGCTCGGTCGAATGATCGTGACCAAGACACCCCGTATTTTTAACCTGGCAACCCTAAAGAGCTTTGGGGTTTACTGCCTGGTGATCTCTATTTTTCTGACCGGTCTCCAATTGGATCTGACAGGATTTGAAAAGAGGATTCCCGCCAGCGGGAAAATACTGGCCGTAACGCTGGACACCGGCCTGCTGCTTAACATCCAGGAAAGCCTCTCTGGATTCGGCATAAGGCACGGCTACTACTCCGGCAGCGGATCGGATTCCTCCTCGGAAAACGGGAAGCTCCGGCTCACCTCACAGGAAAACATCCAGGCAATGCGACAGCTGCATCAGGAGATTCTGGATCATCGGGAAGCCATTGAGACTCCAAATGGCAGCACTCTTTCCTATGAAACGGAGCTCGTCTATAATCCCGGCCAGCTGTTCAGCCTGGAGCGCAATTACCTCCTTCCCTACAGCTTCCTCCGCTCCAGCCCGGCTCTGAAGAGTATTATGGAGTCTAAGGAATTCAAAGAAAAGTATTTCCTGAAAGGGCTGCTGTCCAAGGAGCTCAAAGAGGTGTCCCTGATTCCGAATGGGGAAATCGGCCCTGCCGTCCCGGTTCTGAATAAAGCGGATACCCAAGAGCTGTTCCGCGCCATGGATCAGGATTTTGCAGAGGCTTCCTTTGAAGAACTGGTCAGTCTGAAGGTCCCTGCTACGAGGCTATCCGCTACCTATACGGTGCAGGATCCTCAGCGCGGACGTACCGCTACCCGGGAGATCTACGTCTCCATCCTGGCAACGTATGCCCACACGCTGGCCTGGCTAGAAGAGAAGGGTCTCTCAGAACGGCTGCTTTTAGATGAGGGGGATGTCAGCCGCATTGCCGTGGGCCGAGCCATTGATGCTCTTGAGGAAAAGCAGCTGTACACCCCCACCTCCGAGTCGCCGGACGGGGACTCGGAAATCGTCATCACAGACAAAGATCAGATCCGACAGCTGCTTGAGGCCGGCCAAACAGCCTCCCTGGATCATGATGACTACTATTATGCCACGGTGTTCTTTCACGCGACGGACACCACCTATGCCGATGCCGACATGGGGACCCTGGTTCTTTACTTTGATCCGACTACTGCGCCCGAATTTCTTAAAAAGCTTTTGTAGGGGAAGGAAGGGCCGAGCCACGTAAAAATCCCCGCGGAGAGCGCTCTCCGCGGGGATTTCATATGGCAGCACAATCCCTCTGTGGCGTGTGCACAGCGCCGGGCCGGAGACCCAATCAACAGGAAAAGCGCGTTCTCCCGCCCCGGCCCGATCGGCGGAGCCCCGCCAGGAGCCCCTTCTCAGTCAATGAGCATCGGGCGCTCCTTCGTCATCCAACGGGAAAGGCAGAATGACATTCCTCGCATCCTCCAGCGCATCCGCCGGGACATACAGGTCAATAGGAAAGGCCATGCTCTGCCCCATGAAAATCTCCATGGCATTGGAGGCACCTTTATATCGCCGAATGCTGGGAATCCCTTCTCCTTGAAGCTTGGACTCCAGAATATCGGCCTCCATGCTGCTACCCACGGTGCAGAGAAAAACCCCGTCCCGCCATTCCTTCGCTTCTTTTTTCTTTAGCATCGCTTTTCTCTTATCTCCTCCAGCAGCCCGGACAGGAAATCCTCTACAGCCTTTTCCCCCAGTTCACCTTCCTTGCTGGACCGCACGGTCAGCGAACCGTTTTCCATTTCCCGCTCGCCAATCACGCCAATGTAGGATACCCTTTCGTTTCGAGATTCCCGCAGCTTATAGCCGATTTTTTCGTTTCGGATGTCCACCTCGACCCGAACCCCGGCCTCTTCCAGCTTTTTTGCCGTTTCCACGGCATAATCGGCAAACTTTTCCGTCACGGTAAGGAGCTTTACCTGAACCGGCGCCAGCCACAGGGGCAGCTTTCCGGCAAAGTGTTCGATCAAGATACCGATGAATCGTTCAATGGAACCGAAAATGACCCGGTGGATCATGATGGGCCGGTGTTTTTCTCCATCTGCACCCACATAGGTCAGATCAAAGCGTTGGGGCATCTGGAAATCCAATTGAATGGTGCCGCATTGCCAGGTCCTCCCCAGGCTGTCCTCCAGGTGGAAGTCCAGCTTAGGGCCGTAAAAAGCGCCGTCCCCTTCGTTGACGATGTAGGGAACGCCTCGGGAATCCATGGCTTCCCGAAGGGCTGTGGTGGCCATCTCCCACTCCTCCTCCGTTCCCATGGAGTCTTCCGGTTTGGTGGAAAGCTCGATATGATACTTAAAATCAAACAGGCGATAAACGGCATCGATGAAATCCAGGACCCCCAGGATCTCCTCTTTGACCTGGTCGGGAAGCATAAAGATGTGAGCGTCGTCTTGGGTAAAGGTCCTGACCCGCATCAGCCCGTGAAGGGCCCCGGACAGCTCGTGGCGATGTACCTGACCCATTTCCGCCAGTCGAATGGGGAAATCCCGGTAGGAATACATTCTGCGTTTGTACACCAGCATGGCACCGGGGCAGTTCATGGGCTTGATAGCAAAATCCCCGTCGTCGATCCGGGTGAAATACATATTGTTTTGGTAGTGCTCCCAATGTCCCGAGGTGTGCCAAAGATCCTCGTTGAGAATCAGGGGTGTCCGTATTTCCTCGTATCCCCTCTTCCGGTGCTCCTGCCGCCAAAAGTTTTCCAGCTCATTGCGGATAATCATGCCCTTGGGCAGAAAAAAGGGGAAACCGGGCCCTTCGTCGAACATGGCAAACAGGTCCATTTCCTTGCCGATCCTTCGATGATCCCTCAGCTTGGCCTCCTCCAGTCGGGCAATGTAGGCTTCCAGCTCCTCCTGCGTGGGAAAGGAGGTGCCGTAAATCCGCTGCAGCATCTTGTTTTTTTCGCTGCCCCGCCAGTACGCTCCCGCCACGCTCATCAATCGGATCGCCTTAATCTGTCCCGTATGCTCCATGTGAGGACCGGCGCAGAGATCCACGAAATCTCCCTGTCGGTAGAAGGAAATCACCGAATCCTCCGGCAGATCCCGGATCAGCTCTACTTTATAGGGCTCCCGCTTCTCCTCCATGTACCGGATGGCCTCCTCCCTGGGAAGCTCAAACCGTTCCAGCTTGTAGTTCCCGGAGATAATTTTTTTCATTTCCTTTTGGATTTTGGGAAAATCGGCTTCTGTAATCTTATGATCCAGGTCGATATCGTAATAAAAGCCATTGTCGATGGCCGGCCCGATGGCCAGCATGGCTTCCGGCCACAGGTTTTTTACCGCATTGGCCATGATATGGGAGGAGGTGTGCCGAAAATCGCGCCTCACCTGCTCATCCTCGAAATTGATCTTTTCTTTTGCCATGGTTTTTCTCCTGACTGCTGCTGATAGAAGCGCTCCTTTCGGGCTACCTCAATTATAGTACGCCGGCCGATTTTGTCAAGGTTTCGGGACTCGGCCGTTCCGGGGCCCTACCCGCTCCGGGGCGCTGCCGGATCTGAAATTCCCCTCCTCCGGCTGCGTCCTCGGCACCGGCCATCACAAGGGCTTTCCGCTGCCGGTCTCCAGTACCGCACGGATGCCGATGGCGCATTCCACCCGCTTTCGTTCCATATCGCAGCCCAGCCGGTACGGCTCCATCATATCGCCGTTGATATTCACAGCGTTGGCATGACAGCCACCGCTGCAATAGAACCGGGCCCAGCACCCTCTGCATTCTTCTTTATCATAGATACCCGTCTTCAGGAAAATATCCCGTTGATTGTTTACAATCGCTTCATCTGCCAGGTTTCCGATCCGAAACTCCCGGTTTCCGACGAACTGATGGCAGGGGTACAGATCCCCCTCCGGGGATACCGCCAGATATTCGGTACCGGCGCCACAGCCCGCCAGTCGTTTCAGAAGGCACGGTCCCTGCTCCAGATCCACGTTAAAGTGGAAAAAATCAAACGCTTCCCCCTTTGAGGCCTTTTCCAGATACAGGTCTGCCAGCCGGTCATACTCCGCGAAAATCCGATCCCTATCCTCTTCCCTCAGCGCATATTCCCGGGTGGGATCCGCCACCACCGGTTCGACGGAAACGTTGCGGAAGCCTCTCCCGGTCAAATGCTCCACATCCCGGGAAAAATCCAGATTCCGCCGGGTAAAGGTTCCTCGAACGTAGTACAGCTTCTCCCGGTTTTCAGTAAAATGCAGATATCGAGGCAGGATTTTATCGTAGGTGCTCGCGCCGCTTACGGTCTTTCGCATCCGGTCGTGGACCTCCGGTCGTCCGTCAATGCTGAGAATCACGTTGTCCATCACCTCATTGAGGTAAGCAGCCTTTTCTTCGTCCAACAGCAGGCCGTTAGTGGTCATGGTAAAGCGGATATTTTTCCCGTATTCCCGCTCCCGCAGCCGCCCATAATCTACCAGCTCCCGCACTACCTCAAAGTTCATCAGCGGTTCCCCGCCAAAAAAGTCGATTTCCAAATTTTTTCGGCTTCCGGAATTTTCCAGAAGAAAATCAATCGCCTTTTTCCCCACTTCTGCGTTCATCAGACATTTGCTGCCGGCAAAAGCGCCCCGGTCGCCGAAGCAGTAATCACAGACCATGTTACAGTCGTGGGCCACATGGAGGCACATGGCTTTGACCACCGCATCGCTGTTTTGCAGCAGGTCGGAAGTGATATAGGAATCGTCGGTAAACAGCATGCCTTCCCGGATCAGGCTTCGGATATCTTCGGCAGCCTCACCCTCTAATTTTTGAAAATGGGCCGCCGCTTCCTCTGCCGTGGCCTGCTCCATGCCCTGAAGAAGCTGGTATACAGAAGCATCTGTTACGTGAACAGCTCCGCTGTTTACATCCAGCGCAATGTAGAGATCCCGAAAGGGATAAGTATGTATCATTCTTTGCCCCTTATTTCAACAAAGTCTTACAGGAAGAAATAACGAAAAAAACAGCATCATCTGCTGTTTTTAACCTGCGTCGTCTGAAAGGCTTATCGTCGTCGTGTATTTTCACACTTCTGGTTGGCAACGGTGCAAGAGGTCTTGCAGGCGGACTGGCAGGAAGTCTGGCATTCCTTGCAGCCCTCCCCGCTGGCGATGGCTTTCAGCGTCGGTTTTGCGATGGTCTTGATCATATTCTCAATGGCCTCCTGACTTGGATCATGCAACAGTAACAGTATACAAAGAAGAGCTCCCTTTGTCAATGGCAGATTTGGCTGTATCAATCAATTCGGCTGTGTCACGCGCCCGCACCGCAGCTTCCTATCGGAACGGCTCCGCCGATGGCCCGGGACAGCGCTTCGGTCCTCTGAGCATCAAAATAGCTGCACAGCTCGATGAAATGGATCCCTTCTCTCACCATTTCCCGGGCCGCCTCCCGTGCCGTCTCTTCTCCGGTAACGACAGCGATCCGCGTATTAAATTCCTCGTTCTCCTTCTCCAGCCAGATGGGACGATCCAGATCTCCCGCCCCCATAACAATAATCCCGTAACGATCTATCGCCTCCAATGCGTTCAGTTTTTCCATCTCCGCCGGACTATAAACGGCAGCCGACACCTTGATCCGTCCCCCCGCCTCCTGACGGAAGGCTTCGGCAGTCTCCGGATCAAAATCTCCGCATAAATCAACCAGATCAAAGCCCTGATCGGCAAAGCTGCGGACGGCTTCACGAGCCATTTCGACACCGGATACAGCAACAAACCGAAACCGGAATCCCGGATGGTCGTAATGCAGGAAATAGGTTTGAGGTGTTTGACGCTCAGAATTGGCAACGAATGCTGCTTTCATCATGGGGCCCTCCTATCCTTTTCAATGAGGCAACGTATGCTTTTATCAGAATCCGATGAGACTATTATACCATCGCTGCCAGGGAAAGATCAACCGTTCCCTTCGTTGAAGGCGGAGCTGGATGCAGCGCCCGTGCGCGACGCTTCTCTACGGAGCTTCCGTGACTTCATAACGGGCCTTCCGCTGAATTTTCGTTACCGACAGAAAGGGCAGCCGGAAAAGGTCTTCACATTCCAATGTAAGAACGGCAGTAACGGCAGGGGACGCCGCTCCCCTGCTGCTTTCCGTAAAGTCATCCTCAAAGATCAGGTCCGCCCGAAGGGCGGTCACATCCTCCATCTGCGCCCAGCGGTGCCGGAGAAAATCCCGGGCGTACCGTTCTCCCTCCTCGTATCTAAATCGAAGCTTCCCCTCTCCGTAAGCCTCCGGATCCCACAGGGCCGCTGCTCCGGCTGCACATTCCTCCGCCATGTATTTCAGCTCGGACTGCCGGACTGAAAATCGATTGAGATCGCCGTGATAGCTGACAAAGGTTGCCTGAAGGACCAGGAGCCCCATAAAAATCATCAGAATCTTCATCTATACCCTATATCCTCTCGCTGGCCGTGTAGCTGTCGATCACAAAACGGTAGACATTCCATTCCCGGGGGATGCCAAGCCACCCTCCGCCCGCCATAATACCGTAAACAGGTACGGAAACCCGAAAGGGAATCAGCCGTTCCTCGCCGTTCCCGTACCGGGTTTTGATCCGTTCCTCCGCTTCAATGAAAATTTCCTCCGGAGGAACGCCGGCTGCGCGGCTCAGATCCCGCACCAACCGCTTCCGATTTTCCTGTGAAAAATACCCTTCCTGCTTGGCCACCTCCTTAGCGCTGTACACGATTTCCTGAATATCTCCCACGATCTTTCCATGGCGCTGATCCGCTGAAAACTGCAGAAAAAACAACAGCATGACCGGAAGCACTGCCATCAGCACAATAAACTGTTTCATCTCGGTCTCCTTCTCCATTTCCTCTCTTTTCTCCGAATCAGGGCGTGCGGGTCCGGGATGCCAGGCTGTCCGCCCAGAATTGCATCAGGTGCCGGAGCAGCGAATCCTCTCCCGGCCCCAAAATCATCCGATACAGACAGACGCCTAACAAAATCATGCCGCACAGTACGATCAGCTGTTTCATGGAGCAGTTCCCTCCATGGATCGGGTCAGCTCCGTCAGGGCATTGACGCCTGTATCCCGAAGGGCCTCCGCTTGCTGGGAAAACCCAAGGATCATGCTTCCCAGTCCGATGCCCAGCAGCATCATGGCAATCATGACGATAATCTGCTTCACAGCTCTTCCTCCTTTCGCCTTCACTCTTTCCGCTTCTGCTTTTCTTTCCGGCTCCCTCTAAAAAAGCTCCGACAGCATCGCCTGCTGCTCCAAAAAAAAGGCGACCACTAAAAAGTTTAAAAATAGCACCACCACGTTCAGCATCACCGGAAGGAAGACCAGATCGCTGATCATCTCGTCGCTCCGCCGCTGGCGTGTTATTTTCTTTTCCCGAAAAGCCTTTTGCAGGGATAACATGATTTCCGTCAAATCCTCCGGATCCATCGTATCCCATCGGAGCAGCAGGGAGGCATATTCCCGGCCGGCAGGATCCCCGCCGCTTTCCTCCAGAAACACATGCAGGGCTTCCCGGGACCGATTAAGGCGCAGCAGTCCCAGCATCCGAAGATATACCGGCGTCAGCGCGCCCGGCCTCCCGGCGAGCTGCTCCAGCACCTGATCGGTGCGGATCTGCCGTCCGGCATTTAGGGTCAGCAGGTTGCGAAGGAAGGAGATCCCCTGCATCATGTCCTTCTCCGCTTCCCGCATTTTTCTCCGGTTCCTCCACTCTCTCCGGTATCGCCGCAGCACCGCCCTGCCCTTTTTCTCTGTTCCGGCGGACACCGCCGCCAGAGAGGGAAGCCGCCGTTCCCTGACGGAAAGCAAAAGGACTCCGAGGATCAGCAGCCCCAACACACCGCCGTTAAGCAGCACTGTAATGGAATCCATTCCCTCTCCTCCCTCCTTAAAAATCAAAGCGCCGATTGGATACCGCCTCGATCAGAGCAATGTTAAGCATCAGAAGAAACAGGGCCAGCAGAAACAGAAAGAATCCTTGGGGCGTCATAAACTGATTGTGAAAGTACGCCCTCCATCCCAGCCCCATTCCTCGAACAGCTACCAGCATACCTCCGCCGAAGATCCCGGGGATCAAATACACCACAATCCGGATCGCTTCGCCGTTCAGCCGTCTCCGCTCCTCAATCAGCTGGCGGGCTTCCCGCATCTGGATCAGGACATCCTCCAGCGCCGAGGAAATATTGATGCCTGTTTCCGCAGCCTGTCCCAGGCTATAGGAAAGCATCGCCGCCCAATTGGTTCCCGCTGCCGCCGCAAATCGATGACAGGCCTGTCGGATCTCCTCCGGCCGGGTCAGAGTGCGCAGCTCCATCAGCAGCCGCGCGGTCAGCCGATTCATGACCCGAGTTACCGGATGCTCCCGCAGCAGCTTCTCCAGAGCATCGAACAGGTTGAAAGAGGACAGGCGGTATTGGCTGATCAGGTTGCCCACGAAGGCCTCTCCCTCGTAGCTTCCCCTGCGCTTTCGAACCTCAAAGCGGGTCCTCACTAAAAGATAAGGGGAAATCTCTGCTGCCGCTGCCAGTATGGCAGCCTGTGGGATCCGAAAGCTGAGCAGACCGGGAATCAGCACCGCTCCAGCCGCCAGAAAAGAGACGGCCAGAAATCCTGCGCTGCTCTTTCGCGGATCCGTTCGATGGGCAAACAGGCTGTCCAGATGCTTTCTCCACCCTGCCTCTTTCTCTGAACATCGCTTTCGGGCCAGCAACCGCCTTCTCAGCCGGAACCGCTGGCGGGCCATTTCCAGATCCTGCAGCAGAACAGTCCCTATCCCCGCCAGCAGTAATCCGTATAAGCCGCCGGAAACGATCACCGGCACCACATTATTCCAACTCATCCGCCAGCTTCTCCAGGGTTTCCCAAAAATAGCGAAACAGCTCCGGATTTTCCTCCCTTCCCGCTCTTTCCTTATCCTCTCCGATGTGGCAGGTCCACCGCCACCGGCATTCCTCGTCCCGGTAGCGGCAGATTTCTTTCATTCGGATCTGTCCGCTCGGTCGAGGGCATCCGATCTCGTAAATGCTGCTCAACCGTTTTTGCCGCTTGTCCTTCCCCTGAACAAAGTGAAACACATAATCAAAGCTGGCGGCTACCCTCCCCGCAGTATACATCAGGTCGCCGCCCAGGGAGCGAGTAATCTCCCAGGCTGCGTCATAAGGGAAATCCAACGGATTTCGAGTGTGGAAGGTGATCTTCATCCGTCGCGTTCCCTTGCTGGCCATCCGCAGCGCCGCATCCATGGCATAACCGTCCCGCGCTTCCCCCACGACCAGGTAATCGGCGTCGCTGCGCAAAATGCTTTTGGTAATGGTCAGCAGACGATCCCGGTCTGCCAGCAGCTGCACTACCGGCGCTCCCGGCATCAGATGATGCAGGGGAATCTCCGGATCGGTCTCGATGAGCAGTCCCTCCAGGCTTCGATCCTCATACTGCTGCCAGGTGGCCAAAAACGTTGTTTTGCTTGTACGCATCGCGCCGGTAAAGGCCACATTGTAGCCCAGGCCTACCATGGCCCTAAACAGCGGGATCGCGCCGGCGGGGATGGTGCCTCGATCCGCCTGCTCCTCAAAGGTGTACTCTGGGATCACGTATCGCCGAAATACCAGTATGTCCAGGGAGTCCTTCACCAGCGCCCCGCGAAAAATGGTCACTCGTGTCCCGTCCAGCAGATATATCTCGTGGGAATCCTTGTTGTGGCGTTCGCCGGGAGTCAGCAGGAGAAAGGCGCGCACCAGCTGATCTCTTCGCTCCTTGCTGATTCTTTGGGGCTTCCGAACCATCCTCCCCTCTTCCATAAAAAAGACGTCCTCGCCGATGATTTTGGCCGAGCTGCTGCTCCGGTACGCCTCCCCGAACCACTCTGCAACTCCGGCCAGCCCCCAATTTTCATGGTAGATTCCCTCCTCCAGACTGGCGTACCAAGGCGGATATCGGGTCCCTTCACTGTCGTGACGCCGGATCAGCTCCCGGATCCTGCTGAGAAAATAACCTACCTCTTGCTGGTAGCCGATGATGGCTTTTTTCTGGATGTCCGCCATCCGCTCGATCGATTCGGCTCCCTGAGTCCATTCCTCCATCAGCTCCCTGAAAATAATCCCGCACAGCATGGAAAAGCTCAACCCCTTTTCCTGTGCATGCCCTTCCTTTTTCAGGTAATCTGCTAAATAAAACGCTTCCATAGACCCTTCCTCTCCGGGGCCAGCTCCTTCTCGCCCATTTCCTTCAGCAGCATATTGGCAATTTTTCGGATGTCTTCCCGATAGGCCTCATCCCGAAATTCCATTAGACTCCGGTACTCCATCTCCGCCTGTCTGGCATAACCCGCCAGATGGACCGTTAGGATCATCTCTCCGGGTATCCTCAAACGCTGGGACAAATACTCGACGCTGTAGGGGTCCTCCTCCTGGTATCGGTTGAGGATGAATCGATGAAAGTGAATGCCTGCCTCCCTGTATCGCTCTCGCTGCTCCTCGATACGTCGAACGGTGGATTCCATCTGATTGAGGACGAGCAGCCGCCGTTCGGTCAGTCGCAGCCCTCCGTAGGCCAGCCCATTGTCCAGGCAGCTGCCGGTATCACTGACCATTAAATCAAAATCCTCTTCAACAGCGGTCAACAGGTACTCAGCGGTTTCCGGGTAATAATACCGCTCTTCCTCTTCCCGCACCAGTCCTGCCAGCATGTGCAGGTTGTTCCGCCGCCGGGTGGCAGAAAGGAATTCTTCTCGAATCAACAGCCGGCTGTCCAGCTGAGCCCGATAATCGTCGATGCTTCTTACCTGCTCCCGGACAAATCCGGCATTTTTTCGATTGTTCAGGGTGATAAGCAGCACCCGCATGTCCGGCTTCCGAAGCGCAATCAGCTCAGCCAGCGATTGGGCGATCATGGTGGTGCCCGTCTGGTGATTGCCTCCGTGGAGCGCTACAAGCTTGCCGATCATTCCGTCTCCCTCCCTTCCTCCCGCTGACCTTCTTCAGATTCTGCCTGCTGAATGATCAGACGGCCGCCGCTAAAATCCTGGTATCCGGAGACGTCGGCCCCTGCCGCCTCATCCCCCGGTGTCCGCCCGTCAAAGAGATAGTCTAAAATGGCCCGATATTCTTCCATGCTGGCCAGAATTTCCAGATGGTCCACTGCTCCCGTGGCCCGGGTCCGTTCCAGCGCGCTGCCCGCGTCCTGCCATCGCCCTTCCTCCTCCGCCAGAACCTCTCGGCCCTGTCCGTCCTTGACAAAAGCTACTTGAAAGGTCCCAAGGCAGGCCTGCCCCTCCAGAGGGTAGATCCGAATCCGATCCCCCTTCCGCAAAGAGCTGCTAACGCTGAAGATCCAATCCCTGCGGATAAGAAATATCCCCTGGTTGTCCCTTATCCGATGGCGCCCGTCCCCAAAAAAGCTCTCCGCTACCTGACTGTTTTCGGGGATGGGATACAGTACCTCCCTGCCCAGGATCCTGCTCATCGACTCCGGCTTCAACGCTCCCCAGATCCGGTTTTCCTCGTCGACGCGGCGCCGTGCAAGCATCTCCTCCCTGACCATCTCTCCCGGCATCAGGGTGCGGGCGGCCACCAGCAGGGGTACCGTCCGCACCCGGTCCCGACCGTCCGTTTCCCAGTAAACCATCAGTCCGACAGCCGTCAGTATCAAGGCAATACCTATCATGGTACGGGTTTTTCGTTTCATGAGCTCGTCCTTTTCCTTTTTTATTATTATTTTTACATATTTTCCCATTTATGTCAATCGTTTTTTCTTTTTCCTTGCCACATTTTCTTTGACAACAGATAGGGAAGAGCATAGAATAATTGCTGTACGAAACGAACTGAACACAAAATCAGAAAGACAGGAGTAGCAGAGATGAGCTTATTGACGGTGGAACATGTGACCCATGGCTTCGGCGGCAGACGGATCCTGGAGGATGCGTCCTTTCGCCTGCTTAAAGGGGAGCATGTGGGCTTGATCGGAGCCAACGGAGAAGGGAAATCAACCTTTTTAAATATTATCACCGGACAGCTGATTCCGGATGAGGGCAAGGTGGAGTGGTCCCGTCGGGTGACGGTCGGGTACCTAGACCAGCACGCGGCGCTTCGGCCGGGGGCTACCATTCGGAGCATCCTTCACGAGGCCTTTCGACCCATGTTTGATTTAGAGAAGGAAATGCTGGCTCTTTATGATGCAATGAGCCGGGAAGATGCCGATATTGACCACTTGATGGAGGAAGCCGGAGAAATCCAGCACATGCTGGAGCACAGCGGCTTTTACACCATTGACGCTAAAATTGATGAAGTCGCCGGAGGATTGGGGCTGGGAGCCATCGGGCTGGACAAGGAGGTGGATCAGCTCAGCGGCGGTCAGCGAACTAAGGTACTGTTAGTCAAGCTGCTGCTGGAGGACCCTTCCATTCTGCTGCTGGACGAGCCCACCAATTACCTGGATGCCGAACATATCCAATGGCTGAAACGCTATTTGCAGGAATACGAGAACGCCTTTATCCTCATTTCCCACGACATGGAATTTCTCAACCAGGTGGTCAACGTAATCTACCATGTGGAGGACGGGGCGCTGAGCCGCTACACCGGCGATTACGACAATTTCCTTCACATGTACGAAATCAAAAAAAGCCAGGAAGCCCGGGCTTACGAGAGGCAACAGCAGGAAATCGAAAAGCTGGAGGACTTTATTGCCAGAAACAAAGCCCGAGTGGCGACCCGAGGCATGGCCAACAGCCGTCAGAAGCGGATGGAAAAAATGGAGGTGATGGAAAGGCCCAGAGAAAGACCCAGGCCCTCCTTTCAATTTAAAGAGGCCCGAGCCCCCGGAAAATTCCTGGTGGAATGTCACCAGCTGGTACTGGGCTACGGAGAGCCCCTGACCCGTCCCGTATCCTTTGCCATTGAGCGGGGCAAAAAAATTGCCGTTACCGGGACAAACGGCCTGGGGAAAACCACTCTGCTGAAAACCATCCTGGGACAGATCCCGCCCGTTTCCGGACGAGTGGAGCCAGGGGATTATCTGTTTCCCGGTTACTTTGAGCAGGAGGCCGGCCGGGACAGCGCCCAGACGGCACTGGATTATCTCTGGGAGCTCTTCCCCTCTTATACCAATGCCCAGGTCCGGGCTGCCCTGGCCAAATGCGGACTGACCACCGAGCACATTACCAGCCAGATGCGGGTCCTTTCCGGCGGAGAAAATGCGAAGGTCCGGCTCTGCCAGCTGATGCAGCGGGAGGTCAACTGGCTGATTCTGGACGAGCCCACCAACCACCTGGATGCGGATGCCAAGGAGGAGCTTCAGCGGGCGCTCATGGACTTCAAGGGTTCCATTCTGCTGGTGTCCCACGAACCCGCTTTTTATCGAGACTGGATCAGCGAGATTTGGGATGTGGAGGGCTGGACGTTAAAAATTGTGTAGTGGCTCGCTGGGCGGGTCGGCGCTTTTGTGGCAGACCCCCTACACATCGGGCCAGCGGCCAACGAACCGGGCGGCGTTGGCCTCTGCCTCTCCCCCGCTGAAAATGGCAGACCCTGCCACCAGAATATCGGCGCCGGCCGCCAGGAGGCTTTCTCCATTGCCCAGAGTGACGCCGCCGTCCACCTGGATGAGAAAGGAAAGGCCGCGCGCTTCTCTCATCTCCCGCAGCACACGGATTTTTTCCAGTGACGACGGGATAAAGCTTTGGCCGCCAAAGCCCGGGTTGACCGACATGACCAGCACCAGCTCCACTTCATCCAAAACATACGTCAGGGTCTCCGGCGGCGTAGCCGGATTGAGGGAGACGCCGGGCCGGGCACCCAACCCGCGGATTTCCTGAAGGGTGCGGTGCAGGTGGACACAGGCCTCCTGGTGCACGGTAATGAACGCCGTTTGAGGCGTAGCGAAATCCTTGAGGAAAAGGGAAGGATTTTCAATCATCAGGTGGACGTCAAACGGCAACGCCGTTTTGCCCAGCAGGCTTTTCATCACCGCAGCGCCATAGCTGATGTTGGGCACAAAGTGACCGTCCATCACGTCGACATGGATGTAATGGGCTCCGCCTCGCTCAATGGCTGCCACCTCTTCACCCAGTCGGGAAAAATCGGCGGACAAAATAGAGGGCGCTAGCTTCATGGTCGCTTTCCTTTCTGATATTTGGGGCGTTGGCGGATCTCTTCCAGCTGAGCCGCGTAGGATCGGTACCTGGCGGAGTGAACAGCTCCCCCCTCCAAGGCCTCCCGAACGGCACAGCCCGGCTCGTTCAAATGCCGGCAGTTGTCATAGCGGCAACGGTCTATCAGAGGCAGCATTTCCGGATAGCACCGAGCCAGTTCTTCTTCCGGGGCTTCCAGTACCTCGAAGGAGGTGAACCCGGGCGTATCGTAGAGGAAGGTGCCCTCCCCTGCCTGAAAGATCTCGACGTGGCGAGTGGTATGCTTTCCCCGTTTGGTTTTTTCGCTGACGGCGCCGGTTTCGATGGACTCCCGCGGCAACAGCCGGCTCAGCAGGGTAGACTTTCCCGCACCGGACGGACCCGCGAAAGCGCAGCGCCGCCCGTCTACTCGTTCCTTCAGCTCCTCCAGCCCGCTGCCCGTCAGCCCACAGACAAAGACGGGGGGATATACGGATCCATAGATATCCTTCAGGGCTCGGCAAACGCCCTCTTCGGCCAGATCGGTTTTGTTGACGCAGAGGATGGCCTGGATGCGGCGGTATTCCGCCATCACCAAAAACCGATCCAACAGCGCCAGATTGGGGTCCGGCTCTGCAGCGGCGATAACGACCACCAGGCTGTCCACATTGGCTATGGGCGGGCGGATAAAGCTGTTTTTCCGGGGCAGCAGCTCCAGGATAACGCTGTCCCCGTCCTCCCGCCTTTCCATGGTTACCCGATCTCCCACCAAGGGCAGCACCCCCTGATTCTTGAGTCTTCCTCTGGCCCTGCACCGATACGCCTTTCCCTCGGACAGAACATAGTAGAAGCCGGCAATCCCTTTGACGATGGTTCCTTCCATAGAGCCCCCACCAGCCTATTCCAGGGTGCCCGTGTCGAAATCCACCGTTTTCTGCATAACCACCGTATCGTCAAAGATAACGGTCACCGTCCCGACACCGGTACCGGACAGGGAAAGGATTTCGCCGCCGTTGTCCTTGATCCGCTGCTCCCTGGAAATCACGTTGTGGGTTCCCGTTTCATCCGTAACTGTCACCGTCAGATAGAACACCTGATTTTCCGCCCCGGAGTAGTCTACGTCCAAGGCAATGGATTTCGACCCGGCAGGCTGATTCCCGGTGCTCAGCTTCAGATTGACCCTGGCGCCCGGCTTGATGCTGCTGTCCAGCTCCTGCTGCCATATCACGATGCCTTCGGCGTAGACCTGGCTCATGTCATATCCGATTTCTCCTACCTCCAGCCCGGCCTCCGCCAGCGCAGCCCTGGCCTGCTCCAGGGTCATGCCCACCAACGGGGGTACTGTGAGTCGGGGGCCGGAGCTGACTACCATATCGATGGCCTTGCCGCTCTTGGCCGTGGTCCCGGATTCCGGACTCTGTCGAATGACGACATCCTTGGGCATCTCGCTGGCCTCCGCGGTCACCGCCCCCTGAACGTAGCCGTACCGCTGAAGCAGATACACCGCATCCTGAAAGGGTTTTCCCACTAAATTGGGTACCGTATCCACACCGGCTCCCTTACTGATACTGACCGTCACCGGCCAGCCCTTTTTTACCGTAGTGTCTGGGAGAGGGTCTTGGGAAACGATCAGCCCTTCCTCCAGGTCGTAATCGATGACCCGGTCTCCCTCCTGAAGGGTCAGCCCGACCTTTTCCAGTTCCGCTCGGGCCTCTTCCATGCTCATCTTCCGAACATCCGGCACCTGGACCTCTCCGGAGCCTTTCAGCAAAGAGGCACCGGACATCAGAAGGCCGCTGGCGGGAATGGCTAAAATCAACGCGGCCAGAGCTGCCAGGATTTTAACCCTGTTGATGCGAATCCCCTTTCGGGCTTTCCCGTTTCTTTGCTCGTTTTCGCCGGCTTTGCCTTTTTTCATCCCTTGATCCTTGCCCTCTTCCGTTTTTTCACCCGAAGAAGCATTCTCCTCCTTTGGGCTCTGCTGCCCGGGATTTTCCGGAGCTCCCACGATATTGGCCACGATATCGGCATCCTTGATGGCCTCCAGCATTTCCTCCGCAGACGCGTAGCGGTTAATAGAGTATTTGCTGGTAGCCTTTACGATGATATTCTCCACCGCCGCCGGAAGCCCGGTCACCAGCTGCGACGGCGGCGGCAGCTCTTCATTGATGTGCATCAGGGCAACGGAGACCGCGTCATCGCCATCAAAGGGAACCTTCCCGGTGATCATTTCGTACAGCACGATGCCCAGGGAATAGAGATCAGATCTTTCATCCACATAGCCGCCTCTGGCCTGCTCCGGTGAAAAATAGTGGACCGACCCCATTACCGCAGTGGCGGACGCTTCCATGTCCGTGGCATCCATGGCCTTGGCAATGCCAAAATCCGTAATCTTGGCCACGCCCTCCGGCGTAATGAGGATATTGTGGGGTTTGACATCCCGGTGGATAATATGATTCTTGTGGGCCAGGCTTAACGCAGATGCCATCTGCCGCCCGATCTCCAGCGCCTGCCGGTAATCCATGGGCCCATCCTCCGCAATAACGTCCGACAATACCCGTCCCTCAATCAGCTCCATGACGATGTAGTGGATATTGCCTTCCCGTCCCACATCGAATACGTTCACGATATTGGGGTGGGCAAGACTGGCCGCTGCCTGGGATTCCCGCCGGAAGCCTTCAATAATCTTCAGATCCTTAGTAAACTCGGGCTTCAAGATTTTAACGGCTACAAAGCGATTCAACAGCCGGCAGCGGGCCTTGTAAACCACTGCCATCCCCCCGTCGCCGATTTTTTCTATCAATTCATATCTGCCTGCCAGCAATCTAACGCTCATGGCTTTCCCCCCTGTATTGTAAGCATATGATGGTGATGTTGTCCCGTCCCCCTTTTTCATTGGCTAATTGGACCAGGCGGTCACACAAATCCTGCATCGCGGTTTCTTCTTTCATTACGCGCAGGATCTCATCATCCCCTGCTTCTCCGTGAAGGCCGTCGGTACAAAGCAGCAGAACATCCCCCGGGATCATCTCCAGGGGATAAAAGTCGGGTTCCACCGCCGCCTCTGCCCCCAATGCCCGGGTAATCACGTGCCTATCGGGATGTAGACTGGCCTCCTGCCGGGTAATTTTTCCCTGACGAAGCAGAGCGTTCACGTAGGAGTGATCCTCGGTGATCTGCTCCAGCTCACCGCTTCGATATCGATATGCCCGGCTGTCGCCCACGTTGAATATATACGCCATATCTTGCCGAAGGTATGCCAAAACCAAGGTGGTGGCCATGCCCCGGCGATCGGCCTCCAAAACCGCGCTTCGGAAAATCAGCCGATTGGCTTCCCGAATGACCGCCATAAAAGCGTCCCGGATTTCCTCCTCCGTTTTCAGCTCCTTGAGCCAGCTCTGGCAAATCTGTGCGGACAGATAGTCCACTGCTGTCTGGCTGGCCAGTTCGCCGGAGAGGTTCCCGCCTACCCCGTCGGCCACGATGAATACCTGCTGCTCTTCACAGATATGGCAGGCGTCCTCGTTGCGCTCCCGACGGGCGCCCTGATTCGTATTCATACCCAGTTGAATCATATCGTTCCTCTAAATCAGCCGATCCGCCTTCTTCATCCGACAGACAAAGAATCCATCGGTATCATTGACGTTGGGCAGCAGCTGCACCATCTCCAGCTGCTCGAACATGCGATGGCGCTTGAGAAAATCCCTGATCACCCGCTGGTTTTCGTTGGGATTGATGGTGCAGGTGCAGTACATCAGAATCCCGCCGGGTCTGACATAGGTGGAAGCGGCGCTGAGAATATCCAGCTGCTTTCTGGGCAGCAGGTCCATTTCCGTTGTCCGGCGTTTGTACTTGATCTCCGGCTTTCGGCGAATCACTCCCAGTCCGGAGCACGGGGCATCGACGATGACCCGATCCGCCTTTTCCGCCAGAGTGGAATCTATCCGCGTCCCATCCCAGGTTCTGACCTCTATATTATCCAGGCCCAGCCGTTTGGCTTCCTTCAGAATCAGATTCAGCTTCCGCCTGTAAATATCCTGTGCCAAAACCCGCCCGCTGTTGCGCATGGCTTCAGCGATGGCCAAAGTCTTGCCGCCGGGGGCGGCGCAGACGTCAATGATAAATTCACCCGGCTGTGGATCCAGCTTTTCCACCGCAAGGATGGAACTTTCGTCCTGAATGGAATACAGACCGCTCTTATACAGCTTGCCCTCGATCAGGCGGCTTCCGCGGACTCGCAGCGCGTTCGCTGCGAGCTTGCTGGGCGCTACCTCCACGCCCTTCAGCTTGAAGCGCTTAGTCATATCCTCCCGGGAAATCCGGTGGGTGTTGACCCGGACCACCAGATCCGGCGTTTCGTTTCCGGCCCGGAGCAAATCTTCTACAAAGTCCGTTTTGTACTGTTCCATCCACAGCTGGATGATCCAGGGCTCATAGGAATATTTGATGGACAAATGCCGAAGCTCATCCACGCTGCGGTCCGGCAGTCTGGCCTCATAGGGAGCGTTGAGATACGAACGGAGCACGCCGTTGATAAAGCCCTCCCGTCCCTTGGCAAACTTTTTTGCCATATCCACGCTTTCATTGACCGCCGCATAGGCCGGCACCGATTCCATATAGCCGATCTGATACAGGCCCATCCGAAGGATGGTCAGGTCGCTGTTTCGCAGCTTGCTTACGCCGCTGGGAACGAAGTGGTCGATGATGTGATCCAGCAGATATTTGTTTTCCAGCACGCCGTACACCAGCTCCCGGACAAAAGCGGGAGATTCCGGCTTGCCGCAGATGATGTGATGATTCAGGGCCAGGTTGGAATATGATTTTTTGTTTTCGACATCCATCAGTGTATAATACG
>JBGYKY010000087.1:0-5535 GCA_041836105.1 Bacillota bacterium
TATTGCATGGCATAACCTCCTTGTATAGTTATATCAGTGATTATCATAGTTATACCATAGATAGCGGAAATGAAAAACCTTCCCCCCGAAAAACCATTAAAAATTCACCGAATCGTGACAAAGCCCCCTGAAAGGGCCCGTGAGAAGCAGAAGAAAGGGAGCGTTCAAGAGATGGAGGGTGCGAGTTGTCGAAATTAAGAGGAAAATGACGAAAAAAACCTCGCAAACCCTTGAAGGTTTTCGGGGGTTTTACGGTATGATAACTGTAAGAGGTAAAGGTGTCGTTGAAAAAGGAGGGATTGCAATGAAAAAGATTCTGATTCCGGTCGATTCATCCGATTTCGCACAGCGTGCGCTGGATGAAGGGAAAAAACTCATGGAGGCTTTCGGCGCAGAAGCCATTCTTCTGTATGTGGTGGGGGTTCGGATTTCATCTCAGCGCTTCAGCACGACTATCCCAAAATCCAGCACCGAGGAATTTTATCTGGCCGGCGAGAAAAAACAGGCGGAGGCCATGCTCAGGGCGTATGCGGAATCGTTCGGCGAACTGAAGGGGAGGGTCACTACTCAGATTCTGTACGGCTCCATTGCCGATGAAATTATCCGATCCATCAATGAGACCGATGTGGACTTTGTCGTCATGGGCTCGCACGGGATCGGTTCCGCTCTTTATCGGAACCTGCTGGGGAGCGTTACCAATAAGGTGCTTCACCATACGGACAAGCCGGTGCTGGTGATTCCCGCCGGTAAAGACGCCTGACAGATCTGCTGTCCGGCAGCCGGCAGGAACCAAAAGCAAGTGTGCAGCCCTTTTTAGGCCCGGGGCCCGGATGCCGGGCGCGCCGGGAGCATGCCGGCAGAAAGGAGCCTGCTTCGGATTACCGGAGCGACAGACAGGGCCAGCGCCATCTTCAGCAGATCCGCAGGGATATAGGGGATCACGCCGGCAAACAGTGCCGAGATGAAGTCCATGTCGGCCTGGTAGGCCAGCCAAGCGGTCCCGAACCCATAAAGGATGAGGGTGCCGGCCAGCATTGCCAGCAGGTAAGGGAGACGGCGTCCATCGAAGCGGTCTGAGGCTGCGCCGACGATGGCGGCCAGAAAGATAAAGCCGATCAGATATCCGCCGGTAGGCCCCAGAAGTTTGGCGGGGCCGGCCGTAAAGGCAGAGAAAACGGGAACGCCGACAAAGCCGATCAACAGGTACAGCAGATAGCTGAGCGTTCCTTTTTTCATGCCGCAGAGAAAAGCGGCGATATAGATGACCAGATTGGTAAAGGAAATGGGTACCGGCGAAAAGGGCAGAGGAATGGACAGGGGCCCCAAAATGCAGGTGATCGCCGTGCAGAGGGCAATGGTGGTCATGGAACGTGTATTGTTGCTGTTCATAAAAATCTCCTTGTCGTGGCATGAAGGGTTCTCCCGGTCCCCGGAGCGCCTTTGGAAGCCCGGGATACCGGCAGTATGTCAACCGATTTTGATTATAAGATAACCGCTACAATATGTCAACCATAAATAAAAAAAGGTTAACAATAAAAAGCCCGGGCCCCGGAAAATCGCAACGGGGCTTGCAAACAAAGAGGAAATCCGGTATAAATAGAAGAGCGAAAGAGGCAGAAAGGAGACGGAGCAGGATGATCATCGCGGTTGTAGACGGGCAGGGGGGAGGCATCGGCAGGGCGCTGGTAGAACGGATCAAGGGCGACCGGTCTCTCCGGGGCCACTCTGTACTGGCGCTGGGAACCAATTCCGTAGCTACGGGTCAGATGCTCCGGGCCGGCGCCGATGAGGGGGCCACCGGCGAAAACGCCATCGTATACAACGTGCGGCACGCGGATATTATCCTGGGGCC
The DNA here is from genome assembly GCA_041836105.1 of Bacillota bacterium. Classification (GTDB taxonomy): domain Bacteria; phylum Bacillota; class Clostridia; order Peptostreptococcales; family Anaerovoracaceae; genus UBA5559. The sequence goes on from JBGYKY010000087.1 coordinate 1,853, forward strand.
GGTGGGAATCATCAACGCCAATGCCATGATGGGGGAGCTGTCGCCTAAAATGGCGGAGGCCATCGGATCCGGCGACGCTTTAAAAATCCTGCTGCCCATGAATAAATGCCGCATCCAGATTGTCAGCGTGCCGGATCTTTCCGTGGGGCAGCACGTGGAAAATGCGATAGCGACCCTGAAGGATTGCCTGCTGCAGATGGAGGAAGGGAGCCGAGGGGATCCGCTATAGGGGATGGCGCCCCAGGCCTCGCCGTAGGGAAGGAGGCAGGGCTTCGGCCAGGTGATGCGACCAGACGGCGGACACTGTAGATATGGAGAATAAAAGCCTGCTCCGGGCGTACCCGGGCAGGCTTTTCGCTTTATACCCTTTGCGCGCTTGCGCTTTGCGGGAAACGTGTCGGGCAACGCTCTGCCCGTGTCGGCCGCGGGTCTGCGGCGGCGGAGCCGGTTACAGGACGGTTTTCCAGAGACCGTGCAGGTTACAGTATTCGTATACGGCAACAGCAGTCTCGTCGGCCAGCAGAAACTCGGCCTTGGGAGCCTCGCCCGGCTTCAGATACTTCTTCTGAGCGCCCTTGCTGGTTTCCAGGTAGATCCAGGTGATGTAGTGCTCTGGCTCCATGGGATGAGCAACGGAGCCGACCTCTACGGATACCTTGTTCCCCTCTACCTTGACGGCCGGAACATGCTTTTCCTGGCTGGCATCTACCGTGTTGGCAACGATCTCCTTCATGGGCTCGCCACAACATACCATGGGGACTCCCGCATCGTTGACCATTTCAGCCATATTTCCGCAGTGACTACATACTACAAACTTTACCTTTGCCATAATCGTTTCCTCCAATTTTTTTATTCATTGAACAGCGTCTTACATACACACTTTGTACCCATACGATTTTGAAAGTAACCACCGAAAAAGGGAAATTTCTCTTTTGGGCTTTCGGCAAGGTTGTCGGAAGCAGGAGATGGAGCTAAAAACCATATGATAAAATATTTGTGTTTTATAATCTGGTCGGGTGTTATATAATAGGTGCAGCAAGGAAGCGGGAACAGCGGGCGCTTCGGAAAGGGAGCTCCGAGGGAAACGGTGGCAGGAGGACCGGAATGAAGCTGAAAATTGATAGCAAATACACGAAATGGGGGGCGACTGCCTTTATTACGGCGTCAGCCTGCATTGTTTTTTTCTTTATGCTGCACCGGGCCGAGGGGCTGATGAACGCAATTTCCCTCATGCGCAGTATCCTGACTCCGTTTATCTATGGGTTTGTCATGGCATATCTGCTGACGCCGGTCTACAATTTCTTTGTCCGGCTGTCCATGCGGATATTCACCTCCCTCATTGTCAGCCAGAAGCGGCTGCTTCGTCTGTCCAAGGTGCTGGCGACCATTGCCAGTCTGGTGCTCAGCATTGCCATTATCAGCGGGCTGATGGTGATGGTCATCCCCCAGACTACCAAAAGCATATTAAAGATTGTCGATACCTTTCCAAACAATGCCGACGTACTGATGGACTGGCTCATCGCCAATTTTCATCTGTCTCAGAATACGGTGGATTTTATCAACGAAAACGTGGTGGACGGGCTGTCGACCTGGATCATGGAGAATGTGGTGCCCTCTATGTCGGAAGTGGTGGAAGGGGTTTCTGTCGGAGTGCTCAGCGCGCTGACCGTGATGAAAAACCTGCTGATCGGCCTGATCATCAGCGTTTACTTCCTCAACGGAAAGGACACCTACGCTGCCCAGGGGAAAAAGTTTTTCTACGCCAACTGCTCCAGGGAGAGGGCAGAGCTGCTGATTCGGGAGCTGCGATTCATCAACCGCACCTTCAGCGGATTTATCAACGGCAAGATTATTGATTCGGCCATCATCGGTCTGATCTGCTTCGTGGTCATGTCGCTGATGGGGATGCCCTATAACGTGCTAATCAGCGTCATCGTGGGCGTGACCAACGTCATCCCGTTCTTCGGGCCCTTCATCGGCGCCATCCCCTCCACTATCATCATCCTGCTGGAGAGCCCTATCCAGGCGCTGTATTTTGTGATCTTCATCCTGATCCTGCAGCAGCTGGACGGCAACGTGATCGGTCCCAAAATCCTGGGAGATTCCACCGGGATCCCCAGCTTCTGGGTCATTTTTGCCATTTTGATCGGCTCCGGTCTGTTCGGCTTTATCGGTATGGTGGTGGGTATTCCTATCTTTGCGGTCCTGTATCATTATACGGGACGGTGGATCCGCCATCGGCTGACCAGGCGGCAGATGCCCACGGAAACCTCTTATTACAGGGATATCAGCAATTACACGGACAAGCGGCTTTTGGGCAGCAGAAGGAGGAACGAAGGAAAAAGGAACGCGGAAAACCGGAAGGACGGGCAGGAAAAAACGGAGGAGCGGACGGAGGGATAGCATGGGAATTGTTGAATTGAAAAAGAGCCTGAAGGAAGATCGGCCCATCGGCTGGGACAATATCCCGGAAATGGAGCTGTACATGGATCAGGTGCTGGGGCTGATGAAGGAGCAGCACCTGGGGTTGGATGGAGACGATAAGCTGACGGCCTCCATGGTGAACAATTATATCAAAAAAGGGGTACTGCCCAGGGCCAGGGGAAAGCGGTACACCAAGAATCATATCGCCTATCTGACGGCTATCGGGCTGTTTAAAAGGGTTCTATCCGTGTCGGAGACCGACGCTCTGCTTAAGGATCAGCTAGAGGAGCAGGAGATGGAGGACTTTTACAAAAAGCTGCTTCGGGCACTGGACCACGAATTCAATCGGGTGGGGAATGCCCTGCATCAGGATATGGATCGGGAGGAGCTTTCCGACGCGATCCTGAAGCTGGCCATTTCCAGCTATGCGCAGAAAATGGCCTGCCAGAAGTTACTGCAGTTTGCGGCGGAGCTGGATGAGGGGAATCCTCTTTGACCGCAGGTCGCGGCCAGTCCTGTCCGGTTTATCCGGTTCGCTTTGCTTGTCGAGCCCGGCTAGGCCTGCTCCCGCCCCACCAGAACCTGTCCCCGGTCGTTGATGCCCAGCACCTTTTCGCCGCTGGTGCGCAGCGCTTTCAGGTATGCGGCAATCTCCGCAGTAAATTCCTCGCCTGGGCAGATGAAGGGAATGCCCGGCGGGTAGGGGATGACCGGGGCGGCACAGACTCTGCCGGCGGACTCCTCCAGCGCGACGAGCTCTTTTTCTCGGGGTGCCGGCCCGGCCGGCCCGGGCCGCGGAACAGTCTCCCGGCGGGACGGCGCTAAGGCTTCCGCAGCCGGCGATGTCCTTGGCGTATCCGGTGCCACTAACGACGCGGAGTCGATGCGGGAGGTGCTGGCTGCCTGCCCCAATACCGGAGCAGCGCGTTGGGCGGATTCTTCGGCAATGCGCTTCAGCGCCTTCAGGGTCTTGTCCATATCCCGACGGGTGTTTCCGATACCGGTCATCAGCATGAGGATATTTCCCGTATGAAGCTCGGGAAAGATGCCGCGCTCTATCAGCAGTGTCTCCAGTCCGGCTCCGCTTATGCCATAGGCAGAAAGATCCAGGTTGATTTTTGTTTTGTCCATCCGGGGGTGATCCATCAGCCGAAGCCCCGCTATTTCTGCGGCCTTTCGGTAAAAGCATAAAAGGTTTTTTTTCCAGCCTGCCATAACCTCCGGCCCGTGATGCTCTAAAATATCTCCGTTAATATCCA
>JBGYKY010000088.1:0-16037 GCA_041836105.1 Bacillota bacterium
AAAAACAACTCAGAAAAGCAATCGAAAACCATCAAAAACGGTATAACGCTACTGCGAAAACCTGTTTGAACTTCAAAAGTCCGAATCAAGTAGTATCGGAGTATTTCTCAAAAGTGTAACATATGTCTTGACAGCTAAGACTATTTTCAAAAAAATCCATGAAATAATGATTGACAGCGTATTTTTGTTATGATAGACTAAAAAATTATTTTATTGACACGATCCGAGCCTATACCGCATAATAGAAGCATGGACTGGAGGGCTGGTTATGTTTGCGGTCGGAGATAAGATCGTGTACCCCATGCACGGGGCCGGGATCATCGAAAAAATTGAAGAAAAAAAGATTCTGGGGGAGATCCGGCAGTACTATGTCCTTCGGGTTCCCTGCGGCGATATGAAGATCATGATCCCCGTGGAGAGCTGCCGGGAGGTGGGCGTTCGAAATATTCTCAGTGAAGAGCAGCTGGCCGGCGTGCTGGAGGTTTTGTATGCCGATGCAACGGAGATGTCCTCCAACTGGAACCGCCGATACCGGGAGAATATGGAAAAGCTCAAAACCGGCGATGCCTTTGAGGTGGCGGAGGTGGTCCGAAACCTGATGCGTCTGGACCGGGAAAAGAAGCTGTCCACGGGGGAAAAGAAGATGCTGACCAATGCCCGGCAGATCCTGCAAAGTGAGATCATTTTAGTTCGCGGCATCGACGCCCGGGAGGCGCTCCGCATTGTGGAGGAGCTTTTGTAGACCGCCCAGAAGACGTGCGGGCAGGTCCGCGGCTGCAGGCTTTGCGGCGCCTTGGAGGGCGCGGGCGGAGCGCTGCCGCACCCGGGCGTTTTGCATCCAAGGAGGCAGGAGTAAAGGAGACAAGGAGGTGACTGGATGCTCAAAAAATTATTTCGTCTGGCGTTTACATTTGTCGGCCTGGTAGTGGGATACGGCATCTCTCAGGCCTTGGAGTTTCTGTTTTCGCTGACGCCGTACCAGGATAAAATTTCTTTGTCGGAGACGCAGCTGCTGGGGATCACCGTCACCTGCACGCTGGTCTTCGGGCTGATTTTCTTCCGGGCCACCCCGCTGCTGAATCGGCAGGGTGTCAAGGTTGCAAAAAATATTGAGCACGACCTCCAGTCTGTCCCCACCAACGATGTGATCGTCGGAACCTTCGGGCTGATCGTCGGGTTAGTCATCGCTTTCCTTCTCAGTCAAATCTTTGTCGGGATCCGCATTTTCTATCTGGGGACCATTTTGACGATTGCCACCTATCTGATCTTTGGATATCTGGGCGTTATCATCGCTACCAAAAAAGGGCGGGACGCGCTGCCTGCGCTGATGGCCCTCCGCCGGGGAGGCGCCGGCGGCAAGGGCAAGGGCAAGGGGCATGATGCCATGCCTAAAATTCTGGATACCAGCGTTATCATAGACGGCCGTATTGCCGACATTATGAAGACCGGCTTTATCGAAGGGAGCATCGTTATCCCCGAGTTTGTCCTGGTGGAGCTGCGCCACATCGCCGATTCCTCCGACACCCTCAAGCGCAACAGGGGCCGTCGGGGCCTGGATGTGCTCAACAAAATCAGGGATGAGTACGGGGTCGAGATTTACAACACCAACGGCGAAAAGGCCCTGGAGGAGATCCCGGAGGTAGATGTTAAGCTGTTGAAGCTGGCCCAGATGATCAATGGCAAAGTAGTCACCAATGATTTTAACCTGAACAAGGTGGCCGGCATCAAGGGTGTGGAGGTGCTCAATATCAACGAGCTGGCCAACACCCTGAAGCCGGTAGTGCTGCCGGGAGAGGACATGCAGGTCTTTCTGGTCAAGGAGGGAAAGGAGCCGCATCAGGCGGTCGCCTATCTGGATGACGGGACAATGATCGTGGTAGAAGAGGGGCGGAGGTATATCGGCCAGACCACAGAGACAACGGTGACCAGCGTGCTCCAAACCTCTGCCGGCCGAATGATTTTCGCCCGCCCCAAAAAATAGAGCCGGCCGGCGAGCCGAATGAGGCAAAGGCAAGCGGGAGACGAAGGAAGACGAGCACGGAAAACGGACGTAGCAGCATAGAAGAAGAGGCTCCCCTATGTACAGGGACAGGACGATCGCGGTGATCCTCGCCGCCGCCGGATCCGGCACGCGGATGGGCGGGCGGGTTCCCAAACAATATCAGCTTATTGAAGGCATCCCCATGCTGATCCGAACCCTTGTCAGGTTTCGAGACCATGGGGCTTTTGACGTTTTTTGCGTGGTCGCGGATCGGGATAACCTGGCTCTGGCCAAGGAGATGGCTGACCGGGCCGGACTCCCCGACGCGCTGGTGGTAGAGGGGGGCGCTCAGCGGCATGAGTCCGTTTACCGCGGGCTTCTGGCATTGCCGCCCGAGGTGGAGTATGTCGTCATTCACGATGCAGCCCGGCCCTTTGTGTCAGAAAAAATCATTGACGACACCTTGGAGCAGGTCTTATCATATAATGCAGTCGTGGTGGGGGTACCTCCCAAGGACTCGGTGCTGACGCTCCGGGCGCCGGCGGATTCGCTCCGGGCCCCATCGGGGCTTTCCCCGGAAACGACGGATATTCCCCCTTCTTGCGATGGCGATTGGGCGGCGGCTTACCTCAACCGGCAGGAGCTGATCCAGGTACAGACCCCGCAGGCCTTTCGGCGGGAGCTGTACCTGGCGGCTATGGAGCAGGCCATAGAAAGCGGGAGCTTCGGCACGGATGATGGCTCCCTGATCCTTCAGATCGGAACGCCCCTCCGGGTGATACCCGGCAGCTATGAAAACATTAAAATCACGACCAGAGAGGATCGAAAGATGGAAACGCGAATCGGAAACGGCTTTGATGTCCACCGGCTGGTGCCGGAGCGAAGACTGATTCTGGGCGGCGTGGAGATCCCCCACGAAACCGGCCTGCTGGGCCATTCCGATGCCGACGTTCTGACTCATGCCGTGATGGACGCGCTGCTGGGCGCTGCGGGATTGGGGGATATCGGCCAGCATTTTCCGGACAGCGACGACGCATACCGGAATATCTCCAGCCTGCTGCTGCTGAAGCGGGTGGAGGCGCTGCTGAGGGAAGAGGGCTGGACGGTGGAGAACATCGACGCCACCCTGCTGTGTCAGCGGCCTAAGCTGGCCGGGTACCGGAAACGCATGGAGGAAAATCTGGCTGAGGCTTTGTTCATTGATCCGGAGCGGGTCAGCGTGAAGGCTACCACCACCGAGAAGCTGGGATTTGTGGGCCGGGAGGAAGGCATTGCCTGCTCGGCGGTCTGCCTGCTGCACGGATGACAGGGCCGGGAGCGCCGGGCCGCGCAGACGTGGGGCAAAGGCCGCGCGACAGGCGGAGAATGAATGAGGGCATAGAGGATATAAGCGATAGAGAGACACGAGACAGCAGTAGGTATATAGAATATAGAAACAGAAGGAGAAGGATGAATGAGATTATCGAAGATGCATCTGAAGACCCTCCGGGAGGTTCCGGCAGAGGCTGAAATCGCCAGCCACGTCCTATTGCTCCGGACCGGCATGATCCGCAAGCTGGTTTCCGGGGTATATGGCTTCATGCCCATGGGATACAGAGCCCTGCGAAAGATCGAGGAGATTATCCGGCAGGAAATGGACGCCAGAGGCGCTCAGGAAATCCACATGTCGGCGGTACAGCCTGCCGAGCTCTGGATAGAGTCGGGGCGCTGGTCTGCCTACGGGCCGGAGCTGTGGCGGATCAAGGATCGAAGCGGGCGTGATTTCTGCCTGGGGCCCACCCATGAAGAAATCTTCACCGATGTGGTGCGGAGCGATGTCTCCTCCTATCGTCAGCTGCCCCTCAACCTGTACCAGATTCAGACCAAGTACCGGGATGAAGCCCGGCCCAGGTTCGGCCTGATGCGCAGCCGGGAATTCATTATGAAGGATGCCTATTCCTTTGACCGGGATTACCAGGGACTGGACCGGAGCTATGAGAACATGTATCGGGCTTATGAGGAGATTTTTACCCGCTGCGGCTTGACGTTCCGGGCAGTGGAAGCGGATACCGGCGCGATCGGGGGCAGCAATTCCCACGAATTTACCGCTTTGTCCGAGGTGGGCGAGAGCGAGATCGTTTATTGTGAAGCCTGCGATATGGCGGCCACCATCGAGCGGGCCGGTTTCCGGGATGCACCGGCGGAGGAAGAGGCGCTGCTGCCGCTGGAAACCGTGGAAACGCCGGGAACCAAGACCATCGAGGCGGTGGCGTCCTATCTGGGTCTTCCCAAGGAAAAAACCATCAAGGCCCTGCTCTTTGTAACCTATGATCCGGAGGGAAGGGAGACCGGGTATGTGGCCGCTTTCATCCGGGGCGATCGAGAATTGAATAAAATCAAGCTGGTCAACGCACTGGGGATCCCGGAGCACTCCCTGGCGTTCGCCGATGAAGAGCAAATGGGACGGGTGACCGGCAGCGTAGGCGGATTCACGGGCCCGGTGGGGCTCCACGACTGCACGGTGGTGGTGGACAGCGAGCTGCAGGGGATGCGGAACCTGTGTGCCGGCGCCAATCGGGCGGATCATCACCAGATCAATGTCAACTACGGTCGGGATTATCGGGGCGATCTGGTGACCGACCTGAAGCTGCTGCGCCCTCAGGATCCCTGTCCGGTTTGCGGAGCACCGGTGAAACAGGCTAGGGGCATCGAGGTAGGTCAGGTGTTTAAGCTGGGGACCAAATACAGCGAGGCGATGGGCGCTGCGTACAAGGGTGAAAACATGGCGGATCACCCCATCGTCATGGGCTGCTACGGCATTGGCGTCACCCGGACACTGGCGGCGGTGGTCGAGCAGCACCACGATGAAAACGGCATTATCTGGCCCATGTCTGTGGCACCGTATCACGTCATCATTACCCTGGTCAGCCCGGAGGATCCGGCACAGGCTGCACTGGCCGAAGAGCTGTACGAAAAGCTGATACAGGGAGGCGGGGAGGTACTGCTGGACGACCGGAAGGAGCGCCCCGGCGTTAAGTTTAAGGATGCAGATCTGCTGGGCATTCCCCTTCGGATCACCGTAGGCAAGCTGGCGAAAGACGGGCTGGTGGAATACAAGCTGCGCCGAAACGCGGAAAGAGAGGAAATGCCGGCGGTGGATGCCGTTGCCCGGGCCCTGGAGCTGATCCGCCGGGAAAAGTAGGCGGGAGCATGAAGGGTTATCTGGAGCTGTTGGGGGTATTTTTTAAGATCGGGCTGTTTACCGTTGGCGGCGGTATGGCCATGCTGCCCCTGATCCAGCATACGGTAGTAGAACGGAAAAAATGGATGACAGAGCAGGAAATCGTTGACTGCTTTGCCGTATGCCAGGCACTGCCGGGCGTGGTCGCCATCAACTCCGCCACCTACATCGGAAAGCAGCGAAAGGGATTTGTCGGTGCGGTGGCCGCCTCTCTGGGCGTTATGCTACCATCGTTTATCATCATCCTCCTGGCTGTGCTGCTCCTGGAGAGCCTGGGCCACAGTCCGCATGTAGAGGGGGCGCTGACCGCCGTCAAGGCCAGCTCGGCGGGCCTGATCCTGTACGCGGGGATTCGTCTGTCCCGGCAGGTGATCCGAACCGGAGGAGATGCGGCTGTGGCACTGATCAGTTGGCTGGCGGTAGCCATCTTGAATCTGGCGGCGGTCTGGGCCATTTTGGGCGCTGCCCTGCTGGGGCTGATCCGGGGGACGATGCAGGGCAGGGAAGTAAAGGAAGAGTCATGATGTTCGTCAGGCTATATGCGGTCTTTTTTGTTATCGGCCTCTTTGGCTTTGGCGGAGGCTACGCCATTCTCCCGCTGATTCTCCAGTACGTTCAGGAGTTTGGGTACATGAGCGCAGCGGAGTTCGCCGATCTGGTGGCCCTGTCCCAGGTGACGCCGGGACCGGTGGCGGTAAATGCTGCCACGTATGTGGGCTTCCATAGCGCCGGCGTGGCGGGGGCGGCCATCGCCACCCTGGGAATAGCAACGCCCTCCTTCGTCCTGATCCTGACGGCGCTCCGCTTTATGGAGCACTACCGGCAAAGCCGGAGGCTTAATGCAGTTCTTCAGGGTATCCGACCGGCTACAGTGGGGCTGATCCTGGCGGCGGCATTCCTCATTGCTGAAACTGCCGTTGCAAAGGTCTCCCTGGTATCGGCCGCTTTCTGGGAGAATCCGGCGGAGCACATTAACTGGTTGCCATTGCTGATCTTTCTATGTACAATAGTGCTGGCAGGCAAATTCAAGATGAACCCCATTCTGATTACATTGATGATGGGGATAACGGGAGCGTTTTTATGTGGTTAGGAGGCGTCCGGGTCATCCTGCTGGATGCGAAAAACAGAATATTGATGCTGAAGCAATACCACGAGGGACGGGATGTCTGGATGGTTCCGGGAGGCGGCATTGAAGAGGGTGAGAATGCGGAAGAAGCGGCCCTTCGGGAAGTGCTGGAGGAAACCGGCCTCCGGGCGACTATCAAAGAGCTGCTCTGGCACGTGGAGGAGGTATCTCCGGAACGGGGGCAGCGATTCGTCAACTTCTTTCTGGCCGAGGCCCGGGGCGGCCGTCTGAAGCTGGGTAACGACCCGGAGCGCGCCGACAGCGGGCAGGTGATGCGGGAGCTTCGCTACATGTCCCGGGAGGAAATCAGGGAGCTGGAGGTTCTCTACCCGACATATCTGAAGGACGAGATCTGGGAGATTTTGGGTCAGGCTACGGCCGGCCGCCGGCACAACCCGTTTAAGCTTCGAGCCTGCGCTTCGAGGGGAGCGCTGGAACCGGAAGAGGAAGGACCGGCGGCCGGCGGCGAAGGTTACGGAAAAAATATGGACAAATGAGAGATGTGAGAGGGAAGAGAAATGAATAAAATCATCATTGAAATGGAAAATGGCGATCGGATGACGGGCGAGCTATATCCGGACATTGCACCGGCTACGGTCAAAAACTTTGCGGAGCTGGCGCAGAAAGGCTTTTATGACGGCCTGATTTTTCATCGGGTCATCCCCGGATTTATGATTCAGGGCGGCTGTCCCGAGGGTCGGGGGACCGGCGGGCCCGGCCACACCATTCAGGGAGAATTTTCTGCCAACGGGTTCCCCAACGATCTGAAGCATACCAGAGGCGTACTGTCCATGGCCAGAGCGATGGATCCTAATTCCGCCGGGTCACAGTTCTTCATTATGGTCGCCGACTCGCCGCATCTGGACGGCCAGTACGCTGCGTTTGGCAGGATTACCGAAGGCATGGACACCGCAGACCGAATTGTGGCGGTTCAGCGGGATATGGCGGACAAACCCAGGGAGCCCCAGGTGATTAAGCGGATTACTGTGGAGTGAGCGGCGGCCGGAAAAAATAAGCCGGAGCTCCCCGGCGGGGCAGCTGTCCGGAATGGGATGAGTGTCTCGGACAGAAAAATCCCGCGGAACGCACCCTGAGAAACGGAAGGGCACAGTGAAGCTGTAAATGTTGAAAATCAACAGTTTACAGCTTTTCTTTTTGTGAAAAAACGCTGAAACCTTTGTGAAAAAAAGGGGGGAAAACTTGACACCCTTGTCATAATTCTGTAACATTGTAGCGTACGCAAAAGGGATGCGATGCTCCGATGTTGCTTCGGGGTTGCGATAAAGAGGACGGGAACATGAATAAAAATCGTATTCTAAGCTCCTTCCGGGGAGCGGTTGCGGCGTGGCGCCGCAAGGCTGTGCCAAAGAAAAGAGCGGCTATGGCAGCGGTCGCCGTGCTGCTGTTATCCGCGGCGATGGGCGGATCTATTGTCCTTTCTCAGGTCTCCTCCGATCCCACAGAGGCAGAGGCTATGGCAGTGGTCGCAGCGGAGCCGACGGAATCCTGGTCGATTCTGGCAGGAGGCAGCGAGATCGCCAGGCTGGCCAGCGAAGAAGACGCTCAGGCGGTTTTGGATCAGGTGAAAGCCGCCTATGTCACGGAGGGGGCGGAGCTTGTGGAGGTGACCTTCGCTCAGGATGTGCTGGTCACCCGGTCTGCCGTCGGAGCCGCCGAGGGGGCAGCTGTAAAAAGCACGGGCGGGACGCCCGAAGCAGCTGCACCGGACACCGAAAGGCCCGGCGAAGCTGCTCGGATGAGGGAGCTGGCGGAGGAGGCGGCCGTTACGGCCCCGGATGTCCCGGATCTCATGGAGGATCTGGCGCAACTGACCGCTGTGGAGATGTCTGTCGCTGAGAGCAGTTTCCGACTGGCCCTTTCGGCCGCTGAGGCTGATGAGACGATTGCGGAAGCTGCCGGCATCAATCCCGATGCCGACCCGGCTGACGGTCAGAGCGGTCGGCCGGATCCATCGGCGGAGGCTGTCGGGGAGTCTGCCGGAGCAGGCGCAGAGGATGCCGATGTTTCCGATGGCGGCGCTGCTCAAACGGCCGCCCAGGAGGAACTGCCCATCCTGACCGTGGAGGAAGCGGTCTCCCTGATCCTCACCGGGAGCAGAGAGCCCAAGACCTACGTGGTTCAGGGAGGGGATACCCTTTGGGACATCGCCCTGGCCAACGACCTCAGCCCCTATGAGCTGATGGAGATGAATCCCGGCGTCGCCGACAGGCTTTCCATTGGCCAGGAGCTGAACCTGTATCAGGTGAAGCCCTATGTGACCGTACGGACCCGGGAGATCGTGGTGGCGGAGGAGCGCATTGAGTACGCGATCCAATACGAAAGCAGCGCCGATCTGTACAAAGGTCAGTCGCAGGTTCAGTCCCCCGGCAGCTACGGATCCCAAAGCGTTCGATCGGAGGTCATCAAGGAAAACGGGCTGGTCGTTGCCGCCACGGTTCTGGAGTCTACAGTTCTTCAGGAGCCGGTGACCCAGGTAACGCTGGTGGGCACCAAGGCCATTCCTCTGACGGCGGGCACAGGGCAGTTGGCCGTGCCCGTGACCAACATTGAGATTTCTTCCGGCTTCGGTTCCAGAGGCGGAGGCCGCCACCTGGGCGTTGATTTGCGGATGCCTAAGGGCTCGCCCATCATGGCGGCGGACAGCGGAACGGTTACCAAAGCGGTGTATTCGGGAAGCTTTGGCAACCTGATTGTCATCAACCACGGGAACGGCATCGAAACCTACTACTCCCACTGCAATACCATGGCTGTCACCGTGGGGCAAGCGGTGACCAAGGGTGATGTGATCGGAACCGTAGGCGCAACGGGCAACGCCACCGGCTATCATCTCCACTTTGAGGTGCGGGTCAACGGCGTGGCTCAGAATCCGGTCAACTATTTCTAAGCCGATCAATGCGGAGAAACCGGAACGGCGGCGGCCGCGGGCCGGATGGCTGCCGGTAATATATCGGGGTCACCGGGGCCTGCGGATAGCGGTTACTTGTTGATAAAAAATGAAAACTCGTGTATAATTTCAGGGCAGGCAGACCTCGGGACGGGAACCTGCCTTATCTTATTTCATCTGGAGGAAGAGAATCGATGGGTTTTTTGAGGGATACCCGGGAAGACATTCGGGCAGTGGTCGAAAAGGATCCGGCAGCCAGAAACGGCTTTGAGGTTCTTTTGTGCTATCCCGGCGTCTGGGCGATCCTGCTTCACCGGCCCATCCACTGGCTGTACCGGAAAAACCTGAAGCTCCTGGCCCGGATCTTTTCCCAGTGGGTCCGCTTTTTTACCGGGATTGAGATTCACCCCGGCGCCGTTATCGGCAGGCGCTGCTTCATTGATCACGGCATGGCGGTGGTCATCGGCGAAACCACGGAAATCGGCGACGATGTGACGATTTACCAGGGAGTTACCCTGGGAGGAACGGGGAAGGATGTCGGCAAGAGGCATCCCACCATCGGAAGCCGGGTCATTATCAGCTCCGGGGCCAAGGTCTTGGGGCCCTTCCGGGTCGGCGACGACGTGAAGATCGGCGCTGGGTCCGTGGTGCTGAAGGCCGTTCCCGACAACTGTACCGTGGTGGGGATTCCGGGTACTATCGTCAAGCGAGGGGGGCAGACCACTCAGGACATGAATCAGGTGGACATCCCCGATCCCATCGCGGTGGAGATGGAATGCCTGCGCCGCCGCATCGTCATGCTGGAACAAAAGCTCAGGAAAATGGAAGAAAAAGAACAGACAACGGCGTACAGAGAAAAGGGAGCCCGAATAGAGGGGAAGTAAAGGCGTGCGACCGGAAAAGCGCTTTCCGGAGGAGGTATCAAGTGAAGGTCTATAATACCCTGACAAGGAGTAAGGAAGAATTTGTTCCCGCGGATGAAAAGGAGGTTCGCATTTACGTCTGCGGCCCCACGGTGTACAACTATTTCCACATTGGAAACGCCAGACCCTTCGTGGTCTTTGACACGCTGCGCCGGTACCTGGAGTACCGGGGCCTGAAGGTCAGGTTTGTCCAAAATTTTACCGATGTGGACGACAAGATCATCAACCGGGCCGCGGAGGAGGGAAAATCTCCGTCAGAGGTCAGCGAGCAGTATATTGAGGAATATTTCCGGGATGCGGGAGCGCTGAATGTTCGTCTGGCGGATGTACATCCCAGGGTGACGGAAAACATTCCGGAGATCATCGCCTTTGTCGGTGACCTTATCGACAAAGGGTATGCCTATGAGGTGGACGGAGACGTATATTACAGCCCCCGAAGCTTTGAGGGCTATGGCAAGCTGTCCCGGCAGAACATTGAGGATCTGGAAGCCGGCGCGCGAATCGAGGTGGGCGAAAAGAAAAAGGATCCCCTGGATTTTGCTCTCTGGAAAGCCAGAAAGACCGAGGGAGAGATGGCCTGGGATTCCCCTTGGGGCCCGGGGCGGCCCGGCTGGCATATCGAGTGCTCCTGTATGTCCAAAAAATACCTGGGAGAGACCATTGATATTCACGCGGGGGGGCAGGATCTGACCTTTCCTCACCACGAAAATGAAATCGCCCAGTCGGAGGCCCACAGCGGTAAGCCCTTTGCCCGATACTGGATGCACAACGGCTATATCACCATCGGCAATGAAAAAATGTCCAAATCCAGGGGGAACTTCTTTACTGTCCGTGATATTTTGAAGCAGTATTCAGGAGAGGCTATCCGTTTTTTCCTCCTGTCCGGGCACTACCGGAGTCCCATTAATTTCAGCGAGCCGCTGATGGAGCAGGCCAGGAACAGCCTGGGCAGGATGCAGAACGCTAAGAGCAGCCTGGAGCACCTGGCTCGGACGGCTCCGGGCAGTCTGACTCCCGAAGAGGGAGCGGCGCTGGCCTCCTTTGACAGGTATCGGCAGCAGTTTGTGGAGGCCATGGATGACGACCTGAACACTGCGGACGCGATCACTGCCGTATTTGAGATGATCAGCGATATCAATCACCATCTGCGGGGAGAGGTCTCCGGTGCGTTTGCCCGGGGTGCTTTGGACATCCTGCTGGAGCTGACCTCCGTGCTGGGACTGCTTCAGGACGATCCTAAAGCCGAGCCGATGGACGAGGAAGTGGCGCAGTTGGTGGCGGAGCGGCAGGAGGCCAGAAAAAACAAGGACTTTGCCCGGGCTGATCAGATTCGGGATGCGCTGAAGGAAAAAGGCATCACCCTGAAGGATACGCCCCAGGGGGTGCAGATCATTCGGGAATAACAGGGACGGAGCACATGGACAAGGAACGGACGCTGGCCGGGGTAAATACCACAGCGCTGGCCTACGTAGGAGATGCGGTATACGAGGTGGAGGTGCGGCGGCGGATGCTGATGAGCAGGCCGGCGCACGCGGACCAGCTTCATCGCAGGTCGGTGGGCTATGTGCGGGCCGAGGCGCAGGCGGCGGCCCTTCGAAGCCTGATGGAGGCTTTGTCCCCGGAGGAGGCAGACCTGGTCCGACGGGCCCGGAACCGAAAAAGCCTGTCCCGGCCCAGGAACGTCGATCCGGTGATCTACAAGCTGTCCACGGCTTTTGAAGCCCTCATCGGCTGGCTATACCTGTCCGGTAGAAACGACCGCCTGGAGGAAATTCTGCGGAGAGCCATGGATATTATTGAAGAAAAGGCAGAGCGTCATGAAAGAAAAGACCGGCAGAAATAAATTTCGGGACATGCTGTGGGATTATTACCTGACGAACCGGGAGATCAGCAGAAGGACGGAAGAGGCGAATAAGGGCCGAGACACCAGCCGATTAACAAAAACCGAAAAGATTTACCTGGCCATCATCGTGGGAGGATTGATTTTGATCGGCATCCGATATCTGATATAGGGGGAAAGCGTGAGTAAAGCAGACAGGCTGTTTAAAGCCATGTGTCATACCATTCTGGAAAACGGGACATCCTCGGAGGGGCAGCAGGTTCGGGCCAGGTGGCCCGACGGAACGCCGGCTCATACCATCAAAGCCTTTGGGATCGTCAATCGATACGATCTGTCGGAGGAATTTCCGGCACTGACCCTGCGGCCCACGGCGCTCCGCTCGTCCTTTGATGAGCTGCTGTGGATCTGGCAGAAGAAATCCAACAATATCCGGGATCTGGGGAGCCGCATCTGGGATGCATGGGCCGATGAGCAGGGGTCGATCGGAAAAGCCTACGGGTATCAGTTGGGCGTTCGCTACCGGTTTCCCCACGGCGAGATGGATCAGGTGGACAGCGTGCTGTGGCAGCTGAAGCACACACCTTATTCCAGGCGCATTCTTACCAACATCTACAATTTCGACGATCTGACGGAAATGGGGCTGGAGCCCTGCGCGTACAGCATGACCTTTAACGTATCGGGGAACCGGCTCAACGGGATCCTGAACCAGCGATCCCAGGACGTTCTGGCGGCAAACAACTGGAATGTGGTCCAGTACTCTCTGCTGTTGCTGATGATGGCGCAGGTTTCCTCTCTGGAGCCGGGAGAACTGGTGCATGTTATCGCCGACGCCCATATTTATGATCGGCATGTGCCCATGATCCGGGAAATGCTGAGGCGGCCGGAATTTCCGGCGCCCGAGGTGAGCCTGAACCCGGAGATCACAGACTTCTACGCTTTCCGAGTGGAGGATCTGCGGGTGGAAAACTACGAAACAAATCCGCAGATCCGAGACATTCCTATCGCCATATGATCGCGCCTTCTGATCCGACGGGATCCTGCGAAGGATGAGGGAAGACGGGGGAGACAAGGAGAGCAGGCAGAGAATGAAAGCAATCGTGGCCGTAGACCGGAACTGGGGTATCGGGAGGGGTGGAAAGCTCCTGGTTCACCTGCCCGGGGATCTGGCCTATTTCAAAGAAAAGACTCTGGGAAAGACCGTTATCATGGGGAGGAAAACGCTGGAATCCCTCCCCGGGGGGAGCCCCCTTCCGGGCAGAAACAACATTGTTTTGACCCGGGATCCCGACTGCGAAGCCGGATGCCCATTGTGCCATTCGGTGGAGGAGCTGCTGGGCCGGATCGAGGGGGAGAAGGAAGAGGCGTTCGTTATCGGGGGAGAGCAGGTATACCGGGCGCTGCTGCCCTGCTGCGATGCCTGTTATGTTACCAAGATCGATGCGGAATACTCGGCGGAAACGTTTTTTCCCAACCTGGATCGATGCGATGAATTTGAGCAGGTGTGGGAAAGCGAGCCGGTGGAGGAGAAGGGAGTGACTTACCGCTTTGCCGAATATAGAAGAACAAAAGGATCTGATTCTGGGGAGAAACCCGGTGCTGGAGGCCCTGAAAAATAAGAGGGGAATGGAAAAGCTGCTGGTAGCCCGCGGCGCTGAGGGCTCCATCCGAAAAATCCTGGCCATGGCACGGGAGGAGGGAATCCCGGTCACTTATGTGGAAAAGCCTGCTCTGGACCGGGTGGCAGGAGGGGTAAACCATCAGGGCGTAGCGGCATACGCCTCCGCCTTTTCCTATTGTGAGCCGGAAGAGCTGCTGGACCTGGCTGACCGCCGGGGAGAGCCGCCCTTTCTTGTGATCCTGGACGGACTGGAGGATCCCCACAATCTGGGAGCCATCATGCGGACGGCGGAGGTGGTCGGCGCCCACGGGATCATCCTTCCGGAGCGTCGCTCCGTCGGGGTAACCCAGGCAGTTCGGCGGGTCTCTACCGGAGCGGCCGAATACGTGGCCTGTGCCCGGGTGCCCAACCTGACCAGGACTATTGAGGCTCTAAAAAAACAGGGCCTGTGGATTGCCGCCTGCGATATGGACGGTAAGGCGTACTACGAAGCGGATCTGACCGGCCCGCTGGCGCTGGTCATCGGCGGTGAGGGACAGGGCATCAGCCGCCTGGTCCGGGAGGCCTGCGACTTCTCCGTAACCATCCCCATGAGGGGGCGGATCGGCTCGCTGAACGCGTCCAATGCAGCGGCTGTTCTGATGTGTGAAATCAGCCGACAGCGAAGCCGGTAAGCAATGGGAAATCCCCGGGAAATAATGGGAAAGGCCTTGACAGAAAAAGCTGCCCATAGTAAAATAACTTCCAGTGACGTTTCCCAAAGCGATGATGTGCTGCTGTAACTCAGCTGGTAGAGTACTACCTTGGTAAGGTAGAAGTCACGGGTTCAATTCCCGTCAGTAGCTCCAGATTTGAAACGGTGCCGTGTCCGGATCTTCGAGCGCCTCCTGCAGGAGGGTGCGGGGCCGCACACGAAACAAAGGGAGGAAGATAAAAATGGCGAAACAGAAGTTTGAAAGAACCAAGCCCCATGTAAACATCGGGACCATCGGGCACGTAGACCATGGGAAGACGACGCTGACGGCGGCGATCACCAAGACGCTGCATCAGAGATATGGGCTGGGGCAGATGGTAGCGTTTGACCAGATCGACAAGGCGCCGGAAGAAAAAGAGCGAGGGATCACTATCGCGACAGCGCACGTAGAGTACGAAACGCCTAACCGGCACTACGCCCACGTGGACTGCCCGGGCCACGCGGACTATGTAAAGAACATGATCACGGGAGCGGCTCAGATGGACGGAGCGATCCTGGTAGTCGCAGCTACGGACGGTCCGATGCCGCAGACGAGAGAGCACATCCTGCTGTCCCGACAGGTAGGGGTGCCCTATATCGTGGTGTTCCTGAACAAGTGCGATATGGTGGACGATGAAGAGCTGCTGGATCTGGTGGAAATGGAAGTGAGAGAGCTGCTGGATCTGTACGAGTTTCCGGGAGACGACACGCCCATCATCCGAGGCTCCGCCCTGGAAGCGCTGAACAACCCGGAAGGGCCCTGGGGGGACAAGATCGTCGAGCTGTTTGAAGCGGTAGACACGTACATCCCGGAGCCGGTAAGAGCGACGGACAAGCCGTTCCTGATGCCGGTAGAGGACGTATTCTCCATAACGGGGCGAGGAACGGTAGCCACGGGCCGAGTAGAGCGGGGAATGCTGAAGGTAGGAGAAGAAGTCGAGATCATCGGGCTGACGGAAGAGAAGAGAAAGGTCGTCGTAACGGGCATCGAGATGTTCCGAAAGCTGCTGGACACGGCAGAGACGGGAGACAACATCGGAGCGCTGCTGAGAGGCGTGCAGAGAACGGAGATTGAGCGGGGGCAGGTACTGGCGAAGCCGGGGAGCATCAAGCCGCACACGAAGTTCACCAGCGAGGTATACGTGCTGACGAAGGAAGAGGGCGGGCGGCACACGCCATTCTTTAACGGATATCGGCCCCAGTTCTACTTCAGAACGACAGACGTAACGGGAGATCTGCAGCTGCCGGAGGGCGTAGAGATGTGCATGCCGGGAGACAACATTCAGATGACCATCACCCTGATCACCCCCATCGCGATCGAAGAGGGACTGCGGTTCGCGATCCGGGAGGGAGGAAGGACCGTCGGCTCCGGTGTCGTTGCCTCCATCATCGACTAAGAACGGAACGGGATCGATCAGAGCCAAGCAAGCCTCAGGGCCGGAAAACCTCCGGCCCTGTTTTATTGGCTCGATGGCAAATGCGGCGGCAAGCTCCTAGGCAAACGCGTGAAATAAAAGATAGGCCCAAATAGGCCCATAAGTAAATGGATGTCGGGAGAAATGGAAACAATGTAATGTGATAAGACATATGTTACAGAAATAAACAAAAAAAGAGAGAACCCATGATACAATAGTTTCGACGAAAAAACAAAAGTATCATAAAAGGAGTATCTCTCTTATGAATAGTATAAC
>JBGYKY010000089.1:0-16951 GCA_041836105.1 Bacillota bacterium
CAGAGCGGGTACCGGCGGCGATGAGGCAGCTCTTTTCGGCAGCGACCTGCTGCGCATGTACCTGCGCTATGCCGAGCGCCGGGGACGGAAAGCGGAGCTCCTGGAGATGAACGACACGGGCATTGGCGGGATCAAGGAAGCCGTGGTACTGATCAAGGGCCGGGGCGCGTATTCCCGCCTCAAGTATGAAAGCGGTACCCATCGGGTGCAGCGGGTCCCGGAAACGGAATCCAGCGGCCGGATTCACACCTCGGCAGCAACGGTGGCGGTGTTGCCGGAAGTGGACGATGTGGAGGTGGAGGTCAACCCGAGCGAGGTACGGGTAGATGTGTACCGATCCTCGGGAAACGGCGGCCAGTCGGTCAACACCACGGATTCCGCCGTGCGGCTGACCCATCTGCCTACGGGGCTGGTGGTCACCTGTCAGGATGAGAAATCCCAGATCAAGAATAAAGAGAAGGCCTTTAAGGTCTTGAGGGCCAAGCTGTACGACGCCAAGCTCCAGGAGCAGAACAGGGAGATCTCCGAGCAGCGGAAGAGCCAGGTGGGCAGCGGCGACCGAAGCGAGCGGATCCGGACCTACAACTTCCCGCAGGGGCGGGTCTCCGATCATCGGATCGGCCTGACCCTGTACAAGCTGGACTACTTTCTGGACGGGGATATTGACGAAATCATCGAAGGCCTTATCACCCACGATCAGGCAGAAAAGATGAAAAATTTCTAAAGAATGGATCGGAATGCGATAATGGGCCGGGATATGAAGAATACGAAAGCCAAGGAGACGCGGCTGCTGGGCATCGGGGAGGCGGAGCTGGAAGCCGCTGCGGCGCTGCTGCGGGCCGGAGGCCTGGTGGCCTTCCCCACGGAAACCGTGTATGGCCTGGGGGCGGATGCGCTGAATGCCCAGGCGGTGGCCAGCGTGTACGCCGCCAAGGGGCGCCCCAGCGATAACCCCATGATCGTCCACATTGCCCGAGCCAGCGACATCGGACAGCTGACGCCTCGACTGGATGCCAGAATGATTCGCCTGATCGAAAACTTTTGGCCGGGTCCGCTGACCCTGGTTGTACGCAAGAAAGAGGGCGTTCCAGGTACCATCACCGGCGGCCTGGATACGGTAGCCGTTCGGATGCCCGATCATCCGGTGGCACTGGCGCTGATCCGTCTGGCGGATACCCCGGTGGCAGCACCCAGTGCCAACCTGTCCGGGAGCCCCAGCCCCACCAGGGCGGAGCATGTGATCCAGGATCTTTCCGGCAGGATCGACGCCATCGTCTGCGGCGAGGATTGCCGGATCGGCATCGAGTCCACGGTGCTGGATATCTCCGGCGACAGAGCGGTGATCCTGCGGCCCGGTATCATTACGGCAGAAAACATTGAAGCGGCTATTGATGAGCCGGTAGAGATGGACCCTGCCTTGCTGCGCAGAGAGGCCGCAGCCGGGGGTGAAGGCCCCGAGAGGGCGGCGCCCCGGGCCCCGGGCATGAAGTACCGGCACTATGCGCCGAAAGCGCGGATGATGATCCTGGAGGGCCAAAGAGACCGGGTGCAGTCGGAGCTTCAGCGGCTCAAAGCCCTCAACGAACGGCTGGGCAACCGAGTAGGCATCCTCCTCTTTGAGGAGCAGGCCTTTATTGAAGCAGCCCACGATTTTTTCGCCCAGCTCAGGGAGCTGGACGGTCAGGGTGTCGATCTGATCCTGGCAGGCGCTCTCAGCGACAGGGACGGCGTAGGCTTTGCCGTGATGAATCGCATGCTGAAAGCCGCCGGGTACAACATCGTAACGGTTAAGTAGCCGGCCGGCGGTTCACCCCGCCCCGGCGGATTCGGAACGGGAAGAAAAAAACAGAAAAAAGCAGGGAGGGAGACCATGAAAATAGCGTTGGCCAGCGATCACGGCGGGTTTGAGCTGAAGGAGGATATCAAGAGGTTTTTGCTGGCGAACCAGTACCAGGTATTGGATCTGGGAACGGAAAACGGCAAGGAGTCTGTGGACTATCCCAACTACGGCAGGCTTTGCGCCGAGGAGGTGGTTGCCGGCCGGGCGGATCGGGGCATCGTATTCTGCGGCACCGGCATCGGTATTTCCATCGCGGCAAACAAGGTAAAGGGCGCCCGATGCGCTCTGTGCACCTCCGTTCACATGGCGGAGATGGCGCGGTGCCACAACGATGCCAATTTGTTAGCCCTGGGCGGCAGGACCACCGATGTGGAGCTGGCGCTCCGGATCGTAAGGACCTGGCTGGGCACCGCCTTTGAAGGCGGCCGTCATCAGCGCAGAGTGGACCTGCTGGACGCAATGGGACGGTAACCGCGCCCTGTTTTCGGGGCATTCACTATAAAAGCATGAGAAAGCGGAGGTAACAGCATGGGTAAAGTGTATGTATTCGATCATCCCCTGATTCAGCACAAAACGGCGATGATCCGGAAGGTGGAGACCAGTGTCAAAGACTTTCGGGAGCTGGTGAGGGAAATTTCTACATTGATGGCCTATGAGGCTACCCGGAACCTTCCCCTGGAGGACGTGACCATTACCACGCCCATCAGCGAGGCTTCGGTGAAGATGCTCAAGGGAGAGGACATCGCTATCGTTCCTATTCTGCGAGCCGGCCTGGGAATGGTGGACGGCATCCTGGCGCTGGTGCCCAATGCCAAGGTGGGACACGTCGGCCTGTATCGCGATCCGGAATCCCATCTGCCCGTCGAATACTACTGCAAATTACCCAACGATATTGACAAGCGACAGGTGTTCGTGGTGGACCCCATGCTGGCCACCGGCGGCAGCGCGGCCGCAGCCATTGATTTCATCAAGGCCCGGGGCGGCCGGAAGATCATCTTTATGTGCCTGATCGCAGCGCCGGAGGGGATCGAGGTCCTTCAGAGGGCGCATCCGGATGTAGATATTTTTATTGCCGCCAAGGACAGCCATCTCAATGACCACAAGTACATTGTCCCCGGCCTGGGGGATGCGGGAGACCGACTGTACGGCACGAAATAGCGGATAGGCCCGCTTGGGGATAAGCCATCATCGATCGGCGAGCCGGTCACATGGAAAGTTGGAGGGATCATGAGCTTTATCAGAGACGACGTCAGCCGGCATACCAATGTGTTTGACGTATTAAAGGAACGGGGCTTCATTAAGCAGACCACTCACGAGGAGGAGATCCGGGAGCTCCTGGCAAAGGAAAAAATTAAATTTTATATCGGCTTTGACCCTACGGCAGACTCCCTGCACGTCGGGCATTTTATGCAGGTCATCATTATGATGTACATGCAGAAATATGGACATACGCCCATCGTTCTCATCGGATCCGGCACCGCTATGGTGGGGGATCCCTCGGGACGGACGGATATGCGGAAGATGATGACCAGGGACACCATCTTTGAAAACGGGCGGAAATTTGAAAAACTGTTCGGCCGGTTCATCGATTTTGGAAGCGGGAAGGCCATCATCGAGAACAACGCCGCCTGGCTGATGGAGCTGAACTACCTCCAGTTTATCCGGGACATCGGCCGCCATTTTTCCGTAAACCGGATGCTGACGGCAGAGTGCTTCAAGCAGCGGCTGGAAACGGGGCTCAGCTTTCTGGAGTTCAACTACATGCTGATGCAGTCCTATGATTTTCTGGAGCTGAAGAAAAAGTATGATTGCAGGATGCAGTTCGGCGGTGATGATCAATGGTCCAACATTCTGGGCGGCGTGGATTTGGTGCGTCGGGAGCTGGGAGAGCAGGTCTACGGCATGACCTTCGCCCTGCTTACCACCAGCGAAGGCGTTAAGATGGGAAAGACCCAGAAGGGCGCGCTTTGGCTGGATGCGGAAAAAACCTCCCCCTATGAGTTTTATCAGTATTGGCGAAATGTGGAGGATGCCGATGTTCGCACCTGCCTGTCCATGCTGACCTTCCTGCCCATGGAGGAGGTGGAGGCATTGGCATCTCTCAAAGGCGCTGAGATCAACCGGGCGAAGGAAATCCTGGCCTACGAGGTGACCCGGCTGGTCCACGGAGAAGAGGAAGCGGATAAAGCGCAGGAGGGCGCCCGGGCGGCCTTTTCCGGCGGCGGCTCTCTGGAAAACATTCCCACCACCGTTATGCCGGCGGCAGACTTTGACGGAGAGGGAAAGGGCATCGTTTCCCTGATCCATCAAATAAAGCTGGTCCCCAGCAAGGGAGAGGGCTTCCGAACCATCGAACAGGGAGGTCTGACCCTGAACGATGAGAAGGTCACCGATGCGAAGCTGATGGTGACCGGGGATATGTTCCGGGACGGAAAGCTGCTTATCCGAAAGGGCAAAAAAACCTTCCACATGATCGACATCAATGGATAGCCTGTAGCCGCAGAGGGCGCCTCTGCGGCTCTTTTTAAAAAAGGAGGAGAAGGGATGAAGAATGTGCGAAAATTTGTTGCAGTGGGCCTGTCGGCAGCCATGGCCCTCTCCGCTCTTGCCGGATGCGGCAAGAGCGGAGAGGGGGCCGGAGTCTGGGATCAGGAGGCGCTGGCACAGCGGGATGCGTACCTGGAAATGGTAGACGAACAGTACGCCTACGAGCTGGCAGTGGAGCTCAGCTATAATGAGGCCTTGCGCTCCTCTCCTCTGGGGACCCGAACCGCCGGCAGCGACGCGGAGCATGCCGCCGCTGATTTCCTGGTGGAGGAAATGAAAGCCATCGGGCTGCAGGAGGTGGAGAAGGTGGGTGTTGCGGTGGACAAATGGCAGTTCAACGATGCCACCCTGACCATTGGCGGCACCGACCGGGTGATCAAGCCCCACTCCTACGCCACGGCATCCACGCCGGCGGGCGGATTGCAGGCGGAGATCCTTTATCTGGGCGACGGGACCATGTACGATTACGAGGGGATCGATGTAACGGGAAAGATCGTTCTGGTGGACCTGGATCAGCGGGCGGACTGGTGGATCGATTACCCCATGCTGGAGGCCCGGCTTCACGGTGCGGCGGCGATTCTCAGCGCCAGCACCGGCGGATTCTCTCAGGTGAACCAGGATGCTCTTAACGCCCAGGACGTCTGCGCTCCGGTGGGCATCCCCTGCCTCAGCATCAGTGTCAACGACTCCGACTTTATTAAGGCAGAGCTGGAGAAGGGGCCGGTAACGGCCACGCTGATGGTGGACAACATCGTGGAGCCCGGCGGGGTCAGCTACAATGTCATGGGAAAAATCCCCGGAAACGGCGAAAGCGATCAGCTCATAGTGGTGGGGTCGCACTACGATATGTACTTTAACGGCTTTCAGGATAACAGCTGTGCGGTGGCCCTCAATCTGGCCATGGCCAAGGCCATGATCGAGTCGGGCTATACGCCGGACAACGACATCGTTTTTGTTATTCACGGCGCTGAAGAATGGGGTGCCTCGGACACGCCCTTCGACTGGGCCGTCGGATCCTGGCGGATGATCAACGAGGCTCGGCCCGAATGGGTCGGCAAACTGAAAACCTTTGTGAACTTTGAATTGCCGGCCTTTGAATTCGGAGAGTACACCAGCGTATATTCGGCCCCGGAGCTGTACAGCAGCATCGAACGGTTTGTGGAAGAGAGCCCCTTCTCCGTGGAGCCGGAAAACTGCTTCCCGGAAGGCGTCAAAACCGAAGGGTATCAGACCTACACCTATTCCGATGATTTTTCCTATTATGTGGCGGGCGTTCCCTCCACCGTCAACGGATTTCTGCTGCAGGAGGACATGGAGACCGTGTTCCCCTTCTACGTGGAACGGTATCATTCCCAGTATGACGATGAAACGACCTACGATGGCGATGTCATGACCTTCCACCTGAAGTTTTACGGCGCGTACGTGATCTACACCGACAAAACTCCCATGCTCCCTCTGGACTTTACGGCGCAGTTCGAGCGGCTGGAGGAGGTGCTGGACGAAGAGGTCATGGCGGAGGTGGGCGCTGACGGAGCCGGATACGCCGCATCGCTGGAGGCGCTGAGAATGGCGGCGGAGGAGCACTATCAGAGGATTTTAGCCTTTAACGATGAGTATGCCGAGTTAAAAAACCGCGGTGCTGATCCGGAGGTGCTGGCGGAGAGAAGGGCCCGGGCGGCAGAGGCCAACGAGCGCACGCTGGAGGCGTTCCGATATGCGCAGGATCACTTGCTGGCCCTGATGTATGAGCGGCCGGTGGTTCCCCACGAGGCGTATCAGGAAAATCTGCAGTTGATGCAGGAAATCGTGGCGCTGCTGGAGGAAGGGGACGTGCAGACCGCTGCCGACGAGTACGTTTGGAGGGTCAACAACCTGATCGAGTGGTACGCTATGTTCTTTAGCCCCGAGGTCACTCAGCATACCGTCAGCTATTTCTACCCGGAATACAACGCTGGCAACCTGTTCTGGGGGACGGGGAAAATGTTTGAAATCGCCAGGGTGGAAGAAGCCACCCGACAAATCGCGGAGGCCACCTTTAACGAGGAGGGCGGGGCGGACATGACCCGGGCCATCGAGGTCTACCGGGCAGCCATAGAGGCGCAGTCCCTTCTGATGAAAGAGGCGGTGGATGAGGAGATCGCAGCCATAGAGGAATTGACTGCAAAAATAGAGGCGGCCGTCCAGTAGGCGGCAAGCCCGAGCGGCGGCGGAAGAAAAGCGGGATTACGGGATAAAACGGGAAAAGGCGGCTCCGCAGGGAAAGATTCTCTCTGCGGAGCCGCCTTTTCCGGCGATAGGGCCAGGACTACAGATCCCGGCTGATGAGATCCTGGTAGGTCTGACGGCGGACCACCAGCCGATGCCGGCCGCCGCGGGTCATGACAACCGGCAGGAAGGGCAGCCGGTTGTAGTTGCTGGCCATGCTGGCGCAGTAAGCGCCGGTAGAATAGACGGCCAGCAGGTCGCCCCGGCGGGGAGCGGGGAGCAGCGTATCCCGAATCAGGATATCGCCGGATTCACAGCACTTGCCGCAGATGGTCACCAGCTCCGGTGCAGGTGCTGTCTCGGAAGCCGTCGCCTGGGGAGCTCCGGGAAGCCTGGGATCCCGATTGGCCAGGCTGCATTCATATTGAGCGTCGTACAGGGCCGGGCGGATGTTGTCGGTCATGCCGCCGTCCACGGACACGTAGCGCCGGACTCCGGGAATTTCCTTGACCGTTCCTACCCGGTAGAGGGTCACACCGGCGTTTCCGACGATGCTTCGCCCCGGCTCTATGACGACGGCAGGCATGGGGAGCTCCATCTCGTTAAAGGCCTGCCGAATCATTTCCATGACGGGATCCAGAAAGTATTCGTAGGGTTTTTCGTCATCCTCGTCGGTGTAGCGGATGCCAAAGCCGCCGCCGATATTGATTTCGGCAGTCCGGTACCCGTAAGAAGTCTTTAGCTCCCGAATCAGGTCCAGCAGAATGCCGGTGGCCTTCAAATGGGATTCGTTATCGTGGAGCTGGGAGCCGATGTGATAGTGAAACCCCAGCAGGTTGACATACTGAGAGGACAGGATCCGACGAAAGACTCCGGCAAAAATCGAGGGCGCGAGAGGAATGCCGAATTTAGAATCCAGATTTCCGGTGGTAATGAACTGATGGGTGTGGCTGTCCACTCCCGGTGAAATGCGTATCAGCACATTGGCTTTTTTATTCAGCTCCCGGCAGACCTGCTCCACCAGATCCAATTCGTCCGCGCCATCCAGGATGATCCGCCCTACGCCGTGCTCAACGGCCATGCGGATTTCCTCCGGGGATTTGTTGTTGCCGTTCATTTCGATCCGCTCCGGGGGAAACCCGGCCTGTAGCGCGGTGTACAGTTCGCCGCCGGACACCACGTCCAGGCACAGGCCTTCCTCCTCCAGGATCCGGCACAGCTCCAGACAGAGGAAGGCCTTGGCCGCGTACGCGGCCCGGGTTTCCGGATATCGGGACAGAAAAGTATCCCGGAGCTCCCGGCATCGGGAGCGGATGTGATCTTCGGAAAGAACCAGCAGGGGAGTGCCGTACTCCTCTGCCAGCTGAACGGCGCTGCATCCGTCCACATAAAGCTCCCGGCGGTCGGTGCTGATCATAGCAGACCTCCGATCAGATCCTCGATAGGGCGGGGCGAAAGGAGCACCGGGGGAACCTCCAGCACGGTTCTGGCGCCGGATTGTCCCTGCGCGGCCATACGGACTGCCGCCCGGGCATAGGCTACCAGGACGCTGGATGTAAATTCCGGGTTGGAGTCCAGCTTCAGGGAAAACTCGTAAATGTGCCGGGTTTCTCCGTTTTCACCGGTTGTGCCGCTTCGGAACACGAAACCGCCGTGAGGCATCCCTCCGTGATCACGAAGAAGCTCTTCCCGGCTGACAAACTCGACCGTGGTGTCGTAGTCGGCAAAATAGTGGGGCATTTGGACGATCTCCTGACGGATGGCCTCCCGGTCCGCCCCTTCCTCCGCGGCGACAAAGCAAAGCCGGGTATGCTTCTGGCGGGTGGTCAGCTCCGGCGCCTCTCCGCCCCGAACGGCGTCCAGCGCATCCTCCGACGGCAGCGTGTACTGCCGGGCATCCAGAACGCCGGGCACCCGCCGCAGGGCGTCGGAATGCCCCTGGCTGATGCCGGGCCCCCAGAAGGTATAATCCCGCCCGTGGGGCAGAACCGCTTCGGCGTACAGCCGGTGGACGGAAAACAGGCCGGGATCCCAGCCGGCGGAAATAATGGCCAGCTTCCCGCTTTCCCGGGCGGCCTGTCCTACCCGGCGGTAATGCTCGGGGATGCGGGCATGGGTGTCAAAGCTATCGACGATATGAAAAAAACGGACAAACTCGGGACTTTGTTCCATCAGGTCCGTAGCGCTCCCGCCGCAGAGGATCATCACGTCGATTTCGTTTTTCATGGCAGAGGCCCGGCGGAGCTCAAACACCGGAGCACCGGTGGCGGTTTGAATGGTTTTGGGGTCTCTCCGGGTAAATATACCGACCAGCTCCATATCTGGATGCTGGCGCAGCGCCAATTCTACGCCCCGGCCCAGATTGCCGTAGCCCAGGATGCCTGTCCGGATGGATTGCTGTTGTGTCATGGGTCACTCCTTTTGGATCAGTGTTTTTTCGTGATAGCCGTTTTTGTTATGGTCGCCCTGTATGGGGGGAGTATTGCCGCGGGGGCGGCTGCAGGACATCCTCCATCGTGTACAGACCGGGCCCGCATCCCCGAAGGAAAGCAGCGGCTCGAAGCGCTCCGTTGGCAAAAATGCTTCTCGACAGGGCGGTATGACGAATTTCAATAATCTCGTCCGGTCCGGCCATCAGGATGCTGTGCTCCCCGGGAATGGTTCCGCCCCGGACGGCGTGGATGCCCAGTTCATCCGTGCTGCACTGATCGCTGCTGCTGTGGCGACCGTACAAAAAGGTCTTTTCCTTTTCACAGGCTTCGTTGATCGCGCGGGCCAGCAGCAGGGCCGTCCCGCTGGGCGAATCCTTTTTCATCCGGTGGTGCTTTTCGATGATTTCAATGTTAAAGTCCTTCTCGATAGGCGGGATGAGGGCCTTCATAAGCCCGGCGATCAGGTTGACACCCACCGACATATTGGCGGAGTGAAGGACGGGAATGTCCAAAGCGGCCTCTCCTAAGGCCCGAAGCTCATCGGAGTCCAGGGCTGTGGTCGCGATCACCGCCGGTAGCTTTCTTTCCCGGCAGTAGAGCAGAACCTCAGGGACCGCCGTATGGACGGAGAAATCAATCAGCACATCGGCTTCCTCCCGGCAAAGCTCCGGGCGGGAATATGCCGGATAGTCTTCCGAACCATCGACGAGGGCGTCCACGCCGGCGGCCAGGGAAAACACCGCCTCCTGTTCTGAAATGGCCTGGCGCAGGGCCAGCCCCATCCGGCCCTTGCAGCCGTGAAGGATGACCCGGATCATAAGGATTCCTCCAGTACACCGTAAGCCTGCATTTCCCGCCGGATCCGATCCATTACCGCCTGGCCGGGCTCGCATAGGGGGAGGCGATATTCCAGCCGGCACCGGCCCATCATCCACAGGGCGGCTTTGACCGGGATGGGGTTGACGTCAGCAAACATGGCATCGATGAGCGGCTTCATGGCAAGCTGCAGCCCGGCGGCCTCCTGAGTGCGCCCCTCCAGGAAGCTGCGGGACATCCGAACGGAATCGGCGGGCAGCACGTTGGCGATAACAGAAATGTAGCCCGCGCCGCCCAGAGACATCAGGGGCACCACCATATCGTCATTGCCGGAATAGACGGAAAAGCCCTCCGGAGCAATGCGGCAGATTTCCGCCACCTGCGAGATGTTGCCGCTGGCTTCCTTGATCCCGACGATGCGGGGATGCTGCGCCAGGCGGGCGACAGTAGCCGGCTCGATATTGACGCCGGTCCTTCCCGGTACGGAATAAAGCAGAGAGGGGATCTGAACGGCATCGGCAGTGGCAATGAAGTGCCGATAAAGACCCTCCTGGGAGCATTTGTTGTAGTAGGGGGTGACCAGCAGAAGCCCGTCTACGCCGGCGGCTTCGATCCTCCTGGCCAGGTTGATGCCGTGACGGGTGTCGTTGCTGCCCGCGCCGCCGATGACGGGGACGCGGCCTGCCACGGTTTCGACGCAGAAGCGGATGGTCTCCACGTGCTCATCGTCGTCCAGCGTAGACGCTTCGCCGGTGGTGCCGCAGACGATGATGGCATCGATGCCCTCAGCGATCTGCCATTCGATCAGATCTCGAAATCCGTCAAAATCCACACTGCCGTCCTCCAGAAAGGGGGTGATGATTGCGACTCCGCAGCCTGTAAAAATAGCCATAGTGTTCCTCCTTGTTTTTTCTTTCCTGTGGGCTTTCTGCTCCTGCAATTTCCCCGCCAGCAGCGCGCGATTACGGGCGGCTCGGGAGTGAAGGGGCGTTTTGGCAATAAAAAAGTTGCATCTCTATCGATGCAACAAAACTGGCCACTGAAAAAAATCAGGAGTTCACGCTGTCATCGATAGCACCTCTATTGCGCTTGCAATAGGAGTCCAGGATATCTTCTACCCTGGCCCAGCAACCGGACATGTCTGGCCGGCCCTTCGGCGATTTCTCCTTTCATCAGGTTCACAGGCCACCGCCTCCGCTGATTACTGATATCAATCGCGCCTCTATCAACTTTATACGGCATAGCGTAACAGACAAAAGGGTGCCTGTCAACACTTTTTTTCGCCCCTCCCTCAAAAGGGAATCTTTTTCATGATCTCCGGAATGGGGAGGCCCTGGGGACATCGGCTGACACAGGCCAGACAGTCCGTGCAGTCGGCGGCCCTTCGGCCCGGAGGGTTCCAGGTCAGATAATCCTGACGGATTTTGGGGTTTCTGTTGAAGAGGAACCAGTCGTTATAGGAGGAGATGATGCCGGGGATATTGATTTTCACCGTGCAGGGCATGCAGTATTTGCAGGCGGTGCAGGAATACTGAATCAGGCTGTTGTACTGATCGGCGGCCTGCCGGATCAGCGTTTCTTCCTCCGGTGTCAGAGAACCGGCCTTCAGGTCGGCGAAGATCCGCAGGTTTTCCTCCACCTGCTCCATGCTGCTCATGCCGCTGAGGATTGTGGTGACCTCCGGGAAGTTGGCGACCCATCTGAAGGCCCATTCTGCCGGTGTGCGCCGGACATCGGCATTTTCCCACAGCTGCCGGACACTGTCCGGCAGGACGTCGGTAAGCTTGCCGCCCTTCAGGGGCTCCATAACGATAACCGGGAGCCCTTTGGCTCCGGCATACCGCAGGCCTTCCACCCCGGCCTGGAACCCGGCGTCCATATAGTTGAGCTGGATCTGGCAAAAATCCCAATCAAAGGCATCCACCGTCTCCCGAAACAGGGGGAGCTCGTCGTGGAAGGAAAATCCGATGCGGCGGATCCGTCCTTTCGCTTTCTGTTCCTCCAGAAAGGGGAGGACCCCGTGCTTCTGAACAAGCTTCCAGATGGGGCCCGTAACGTTGTGAACCAGGTACATATCAATGAAATCGGTGTCCAGCCGCCTGAGCTGCTCCTCGAAAATGGCAGCGACCTCCTCCGGGCCTTTGGCATACCAGGCCGGCATTTTATCCGCTAAAAGCACCTTCTCCCGATAGCCGTCCTTCAGGGCCCTGCCCGTTATTATCTCACTTTTGCCGTCGTGATACATGTAGGCGGTATCGACGTAGTTTACGCCGCTGTCGATGGCCTTGCGGATCATGGCGATGGCCTGGGGCTCGTCGATCTCGCCGCTCTCCAGCAGCGGCAGGCGCATGGTGCCTACGCCCAGCAGGGACACCGGCTCCCCGGTTTTTTTAAAGGTTCTGTATTCCATTATGCTCTCCTTTTCTTTTCCTTTTCTTTTCCGTGTCCAAATAATCGGCTCCGGCAGTTGCATAGCGGACGGGATTCGCCGGCAGCGCTGCACGATTGGGGATGAGATCCCGGGTAACCCTCCGAATAAGCCTCCGGAGAGGCTGCGGGGCTGGCTACACACTGCTCATTATATCATAGTCCGGTACGGCTTGCCGCATGCTGCGAACCGAAATTTTCAAACGGAGAAAAAAAGAAGCGGAGAAGTGGGTATGAACCATCCATGGCGGACTTTGGCATATCCCGCCTGCCTGTTGCTATCGATGCCGGCTCGGGTATATCGCTTTGCGCGGCGGAGCCGCCGCCGTGTTCTAAGGGTTATTCTTCAGGAGAGCATCCATGATGCTGCAAGAGATGAAAAGGGGTGTTTTTATGGGTTCGATGAATTCAAAAGGCGAGAACGAACTGAAACGCGGGCTTAAAACGCGGCACATGACGATGATCGCTATTGGCGGTGCGATCGGGACGGGGCTGTTCGTCGCGCTGGGCGGATCGCTGAGCACGGCAGGTCCCGGTGGAATGCTGCTGGCCTACGGCGTCATCGGTGTAATGGTGTATTTCCTGATGACAAGCTTGGGAGAGATGTCCACATATATGCCGATTTCCGGTGCGTTTGAGACGTATGCGACCAAATTTGTAGACCCTGCTTTGGGATTTGCTTTGGGGTGGAATTACTGGTACAATTGGGCGATTACGCTGGCCTGTGAGCTGGTGGCCGGGGCGATCGTCATAAAGTTTTGGCTCCCGGACACAAGCGCCGTTATGTGGAGTGCCATCTTCCTGGCTCTCTTATTCGGACTGAATTTTTTCTCCGCGAAAATGTACGGGGAAAGCGAATTCTGGTTTGCCGGGATCAAAGTGGTCACTATTATCATTTTCCTGGTCGTAGGCGTTCTGATGATTGTCGGGATTATGGGCGGGCATTCTGCGGGCTTCCAGAACTGGACCATTAAAGACGCGCCTTTTGCAGGAGGTCTTCTGGCGATCGTAAATATTTTCATGATTGCCGGATTCTCCTTCCAGGGGACCGAGCTGGTGGGCGTTGCCGCCGGAGAGACGGAAAACCCCGAAGAAAATGTGCCCAAAGCGATCAGGACGGTCTTCTGGCGGATTCTGATCTTCTACATCGGCGCTATCATTGTCATAGGATTTATCCTTCCCTATACCGATCCGAACCTGCTGAACACCGGAATAGAGAATGTTTCCGTGAGCCCCTTCACTTTGATCTTCGAGCGGGCCGGGATCGCTGCCGCCGCATCGATCATGAATGCCGTTATTCTTACCTCCGTCCTTTCATGCGGGAACTCCGGCCTGTATGCGGCAACGCGAATGCTGTATGCCATGGCGATGGAGGGAAAGGCGCCCAAATTGTTCCGATATGTCAATAAACGGGGGGTCCCCGTGTATGCGCTGATTCTGACAGCGATGGTGGGCATGGCGGCATTCCTGACCTCTCCCGGGGGAGATGGGGTCGTATATCTGTGGCTGGTCAACGCTTCCGGCCTTGCCGGGTTCATCGCCTGGCTTGGGATTGCTCTCAGTCATTATAAATTCAGGAAGGCCTTCCTTGCACAGGGGCATAGCCTGGATGAATTGAAATTCAGGGCGAAATTGTACCCCTTCGGGCCGGTTCTGGCAATGCTGCTGTGTATCGTGGTTATTTTGGGGCAGGGGATGTATGCTTTCTCGGGAGGCTCTATCGACTGGCTGGGCATCCTGGTAGCTTACATCGGGATTCCGTTATTTATTGCCTTGTTCCTTGGGTATAAGTTCGTTAAGAAAACCAAGGCTGTCAAGCCGGAGGAAGCAGACCTGTCCAAGGGCTTTGCAAAAGCCGAATAGGGATTTTATACAGAGGATCGAAGGGATCAAGGGCCGATTGAAGGGTCGGCAGAAGAAAGGAAAGAAGCAGCATGGAGGCAAAGGCGCGGGAAGCATTGAGAAAAGCGATGGAGGAAGCCCTTTTTTATCAGGATCTGCCGGGGCTGGCCGCGGGGATCGTTATCGGTGAACGCAGCCCGCACCCCCTGGCGGGATTTCGCTTTGAGGAAGCCGTGGGGCATAAGGATTTTTCCACCAAAGAAGCGCTGGAGACGGGAAGCGTCTTTCATGTAGCTTCGCTGGTCAAACCGATGGTGGGCGCGGTGATCCTTCGGTTGGAGGAGGCGGGGAAGCTTTCGCGCCGGGATCGGGTGACGGAGCACCTGCCCTGGTTTCAGACTGCGGACGGCCGGAGCTCGGAAATTCGGGTGGAGCATCTGCTGACCCACACGGCAGGACTGGGGGATGTGGAGGATTACGGGTGGGATCGGCCGGAAACCGATGAAGGAGCGCTTCGGAGATACGTGAAATCCCCGGAGGTACGCGGTTCCTCGCTGCTCTGGGGGCCGGAGGAGGGGCGGTTCCGATACAGTGACAGGGGTTATGAAGTGCTGGGAGATTTGATCGCCGCCGTCTCCGGGCTGTCCTTTGAGGAATGCGTCCGGCAGTATATCTTTGAGCCTCTGGGGATGAACGACAGCACTCTCCTCACGTATGAGCGGACCGGGGGAAGCCTGGATCTGGATCTCCTCAGCCGGGCGGGGCTGGCCATGCCCCATCGAAAGGATGCGGGAAAGCACATCGTCAAGGAGGAGCATTACCCCTACAACCGGGCTCATGGGCCCAGTTCTACCCTGACCACCACGCTGGCAGATCTTGCTGTTTGGGCCCGGGCTCATTTGGAGAATCAGCTGTTTTCTCCGGCGCAGTATCAGGAAATTTGGGCACCGCTGGCTCTCGTGCCCAACAACGGGGAGCACATCGGACTCAGCTGGTTTATCCGGGAGCAGCGGGGCTACACCCTGTACGGACACGAGGGAAGGGATGATGGCTTCCGGGCCAGCTTCTGGCTCTGCCCGGCCCTGGATCTGCACATCGCGGTGCTCTCCAACCTGTCGGAGGCCCCGGTGAAAAAGATCAACAAGGCGCTTTTTGATCTGCTGCTGGAATTGGGAGCGCCGTCCGATGCGCCGTCATCCAGCGGAGGGGAATGAGCCTGCCCCCTATTCTTCAGAAATGGCGTTGATAAAGTCCTCAAAATCGTCGAAGTCGCTGTTGACAAACTCGTACAGGACGGGCTCCTTGAACTCGAACCGTTCCACCTCCAGCAGGTAGTGGCGCAGAGGGCTCTTTCGCAGTTCCTCCTCCAGGCGGCGGATGCCTTGGGAAGAGTAGGATGCCACCAGCACCTGGCCGAAATCGGAGACGTAATAAATGCCGTACACGTCGTCGTTGAGCCGGTATTCCCGCTTATGGACGTGGTCATTGTTCTTGTGGAAGGCCAGGTACAGCATCCCGTTGGGGTGGGCGGTGGCAGTGGACCGCTCGGTGGCTTCCGCCATCAGCTCATCAAAATCCTCCGGCTCAAGGATGATTTCGTAAAGGGTGATAAATTCCGGCTGGGCCAGCAGCATGGCAGCCTCCTGGGAGCTGATGGATAGGGTGGTGGTTCGCCGGTAATCGGTGATCCGCAGCGCCGAAAGCTCCAGCTCTGTAAAAAGCAGGGCATATTTCCCGTTTTCCTCAATCAGGGATTCGCAGCCGAACCGGCCCCGCCCGCCGCCCCGGATCCGTTTAATGTTGTTTTTGAAGAGGGTGGCGGGAAGGAAGTCCGGAAACAGCTCCAGGGGCACGTCCCGGGAGGGATCGGCAAGGAACCGGGCGGCAACAAAATCCCGGGCAAAGCAGCGCATCAGAAAATAGTTGATGACCTGATATTCGGAGCTGATGGATCCGCACATCTTTTCCATGACCGCTGGCAGCAGCGCCTTTCGCCGGGGCAGCGGCCGATCCAGCAGAAAGGCATATTCCTCCTTCGGGCCGGGCAGCGGCAGCTGCATATGGTGGTTGGCTTCGGCAAACAGCTGCGCCAGCAGACAGACCTCCTCTTCGGTCAGGTCTGCCTTGGAGCCGCCCAGGCCGCCGATCAGGGACTGCTCAATGATGGCCAGCTCGCCGGGGTCGCGGCCATGAACCGATTTATAGGTTTCGAAGCCGTATTCCTCGGCGTCGAAATAAAAATACTGATGGAAGGAAGAGAGACCGTCCCGGGTCGCCAGCTCCCAATTGGCATACATGCCGACAACGCCCATCAGTCGGGTGTCGGTTACAAAGGCGGAAAGAAACCGGCGGTCCCGGACCGGGGCGGGGGCGGACAAGCCGCCCACGATTATCTTCAAATCACTTTTTCTCAATCGACTGTCCTCCTGCCTAACACCCCCCCCATTATACACCAACGAAAAGCAAAAATGAAAAAATGTTTGACATTCCGGGATTTGAGGGTATACTTTTAAGATGATACCACAACAGAATATCCATCCTTATCGAGAGTGACCGAGGGAATAGGCCCGAAGACGTCCGGCAACCTGTGTATCGCCCGTGCAAATCCGGCGATGGAAAAGGTGCTAAATCCTACTGAAGAAAATCAGAAAGATGAGGGAAAAAGCCGCCAGGCAGTGTCAGGCCCTCTTCTTTCTGTGAAGAGGCTTTTCTTTAGATATCGGCCGCGAAGAGGGGGAAGGGAATGCACGCAGAAAGCGAGGAAGATCCAAGAATGAAGAGACTGTTTACATCCGAATCTGTCACGGAGGGCCATCCGGATAAGCTGTGCGACCAGATTTCC
>JBGYKY010000090.1:0-19380 GCA_041836105.1 Bacillota bacterium
CCGGGATTGTGACGACAGTATCCTGGCAACCTCTGAGTATGGTATTTCCGTGCCCGGTGTGGTTCGGCGGGGCAATGTGACGGGAATGCAGTTCCACCCGGAAAAAAGCGGCCCGGCGGGGCTGGCGCTGCTGCAGGGGCAGCTTCGGGACAACGAAAGGAACGGCATTCCGCCCGGTTGAATCGGGAGAGAAAAGCAGAGGCTGCCCCGGAGGAGGATGAAAATAGCGGACTCCGGCCGGGGTGGGGCGCGGCGAGTGAAACGGAGAGACGGGAACAGGTAAAGGAGAGGCGGATGGAGATTTTTCCGGCTATTGATTTGAAGGATGGGCAGGCGGTCCGGCTTTCTCAGGGCGATTACGACCGGATGAAGATATATGGCGGGGATCCGGCGGAGGTGGCGGTCGGCTTTCGAAGCGCGGGAGCGACCAATCTCCATGTGGTAGATCTGGATGGGGCCAGGGATGGCACCCTGGCCAATTTTAATACCGTCCGGCGCATCGTGACGGAGGCGGGCCTGACGGTTCAGGTAGGAGGAGGCATTCGGGATGAAGCGAGGGTCTGCAAATACCTGGAGTTGGGCGTAGCCCGGGTCATCCTCGGGACTGTCGCTACCCGGGATTTTGATTTTGTTCGCCGGATGACGGCGCGATACGGTGAGAAGATCGCCGTCGGGGTGGATGTCCGGGACGGCTGTGTGGCCGTGAGCGGATGGAAGGAGATGACCCGGCTGGAGGGGATGGAGTTTTGCCGGCGGCTGCAGGATGCGGGGGTGGCTACCATCATTTATACGGACATTTCCCGGGATGGTAAAATGGAAGGAACCAATCTGGAAGCCTACGAGGCCCTGTCGGCGCTTTCCGATGTCCGGATCATCGCCTCCGGCGGGATCAGCAGCCTGCGGGAGCTGCAGCGGCTGAAGGAGCTGAAAATCTTCGGCGCCATCCTGGGAAAGGCGCTTTATGAGGGGCTGCTTCGGCTGGAGGATGCGCTGGCCGTATCGAAATGAGGAGAGAGCATGATTACAAAGCGCATTATTCCCTGCCTGGATGTCCGCAACGGGCGGGTGGTCAAGGGTGTAAATTTTGAGGGGATCCGGGACGTGGCAGATCCGGTGGAAATGGCCGAATTTTACAATGAAGCGGGTGCTGACGAGCTGGTGTTTTATGATATCACCGCCAGCCACGAGGGGCGGGGGCTGTTTACGGAGGTGCTGAAGGAGGTGGCTTCCCGCATTTTTATCCCCCTGACGGTGGGCGGCGGCATCAACACCCTGGAGGATTTTGATCGGGTGCTGAAGTGCGGCGCCGACAAGGTCAGCGTCAACAGCGGTGCCATTCGCCGGCCGGAGCTGATTCGAGAGGCAGCCATGCGCTACGGCGACCAGTGCGTGGTTCTCAGCATGGATGTCAAGCGGGTAGACGGGGAGCTCCGCGTGTTCGCCAAGGGCGGACGGGAGGACACGGGCATGGAAGCCCTGTCCTGGGCAGAGCGCTGTGTGGATTTGGGAGCCGGAGAGCTGGTCGTCAACAGCATCGATACCGACGGGGTTCGCGGCGGCTTTGATCTGGAAATGCTGGAGGCGGTTGCCCGGCGGGTCGATGTGCCCATTGTGGCATCCGGCGGCGCCGGGAGCGCAGAGGATTTTGTCCGGCTTTTTCAGCTGCCGGGGATGGATGCGGGCTTAGCCGCCAGTATTTTTCATTTAAGGAAGCTGGAAATTCGCGACTTGAAGGAGACGCTGCGGAGCCGGGGCATTGAGGTCCGGCTGTAGGGGATCCGGCGGGCGTCCCGACCGGAATTCCAGCCGGCGCTTGTCGGACAGGGCCGCGAAAGCGCGAAAAACATGAGGGAAATTGCAAAGAGCTTCACAAGGAGAGCCACATGAATGTCAACTTGGACAATCTGCGCTTTGACGCAAACGGGCTGATTCCGGCCATCGTTCAGGATTACTACAGCAGGCAGGTGCTGACCCTGGCGTACATGAACCGGGAAAGCTTGGAGATTACCCTGCAGGAGGGCAGGACCTGCTTCTACAGCCGGAGCCGGAGGGAGCTGTGGCGGAAGGGTGAGACCAGTGGCAATGTGCAGCGGGTGGTCGCCATTACTGCAGACTGCGATGGAGATTCTCTGGTGGTTGAGGTAATCAGGACGGGCCCCGCCTGCCATACCGGCGCGGAGAGCTGCTTCTATGAAACGGTCTATCGATCGGAGGAAACGCCGCCCTTTTGCTACGAAGAGCTCTACCGGATGCTGGAAAGACGGAAGAAGGAGCCAAAGGAAGGCAGCTACACCACCTACCTTTTTGAAAAGGGAAAGGACAAGATCCTGAAAAAGGTCGGCGAGGAAGCCACGGAGGTGATTATCGGGGCAGCTAAAAACGACCGGGCCGAAACGCTATACGAGATCGCCGATCTGGCCTATCACGTCATGGTGCTCATGGTAGAGGAGGGCATTCCCCTGCAGGAGCTGACGCGGGAGCTGGCCGGGCGTCACGTGGTGGATAAAAAGATCAAGCAGGAGAGAATGAAGTAATGGGCGTGGAATATTTAAAGGCGGCCAGGGCGCGGGAGGATGGCGACCGGAAGGAGCTGGCTGTACAGGTAGCGGCAGTGATCGATAAGGTGAGGAGGGAGGGCGACCGGGCCCTTCGAGAGTACAATCAGGCCTTTGATCAGTGCGGGCGCGAGGTGCTCCGGGTTACCCGGGAGGAGGTGGAAGAAGCGTATCGGGCAGTGGATCCGGAGATGATCCGCCTGATGAAAAAAGCGAAGGACAACATGGAAGCCTTTGCGGCGGTACAGCGAGAATCTATCCGGGAGATTGCGCGATTTGAGGTCTCTCCCGGCATTTTTCTGGGCCATCGCGTCCTTCCCGTCGCCTCGGCCTGCTGCTATGTGCCCGGTGGGAGCTATCCCCTGTATTCGACCGCGCTGATGCTGTCTGTTCCGGCCCGGGTGGCGGGAGTGAAGCGGATCGTCGCCTGCTCCCCGCCGGTGAAGGGCACCCGGGGGATCCACCCCCTCACGCTGGTAGCCATGGACATCGGCGGTGTGGATGAAATCTACGTGACCGGAGGCCCTCAGGCCATCGCCGCATTTTCCTACGGCACCGATACCATCCGGCCGGTGGATATGATCGTGGGCCCCGGCAATCAGTATGTGACCGAGGCCAAGCGGCAGTGCTATGGCCAGGTAGGCATTGATTTTATCGCCGGGCCCAGCGAGGTATTGATCATTGCCGATGACAGCGCTGATCCCGGAGTGCTGGCGGCCGACCTGCTGGCACAGTCAGAGCACGATCTGCTGGCAAAGGGGCTGCTGCTGACCACGGACAGAGGGGTAGGCGAAAAAACCCTTCGGGAGGTGGAGCGCCAGCTGGCCGAGCTGGACACTGGGGCGATTGCCGGGAAAAGCTGGGCCGATTACGGCGAAGTGCTGCTGTGCAGCTCCCTGGAGGAGGCCGTTGCTCTGAGCAACGAATACGCACCGGAGCACCTGGAGCTGGCGGTAAGGGAGCCGGAGCGCCTGGTCGATTCACTGACCGCATATGGGTCCCTTTTTATGGGAGAAAACACGGCGGAGGTTTTCGGCGATTATGCTTCCGGCACCAACCACACCCTTCCCACGAGAAAGGCGGCCCGGTACACCGGCGGCGTTTATGTGGGGACTTTCTTAAAAATCTGTACGCATCAGAGTATGACGGCAGAGGCCAGCCGGGCACTGGCGCCAATAGTGGCCAGAATGGCGGAAGGGGAAGGACTGACAGCCCACGCAAAGGCGGCTCTGGCCAGGCGATAGCCCTGGCGAATCGCTGGATCCGGCAATGGCCGGCGTGAAGCTTTTAGAGGAAAGGGCCTCCCGAAAATCGGGCGGCCCTTTCCAGTGAGCCGGCGGAGATTTTTGGCAGCCCGGCGGGATCCGCACAGCCGGTGGGCCTTGCAGCTTGCCGGGGCAGAATGGGCGGGCGGATGGATGTGTTAATGCGTTAACAGTTCGGGAAGCGGTGCGGATGTATACAATGTAATCCGATACAGGCCATTGACACCGGCAAGCGGATGAATTACTATAAGGATAACGCCCCAGAATTGACAAAATATTAACAAGTAGGAGGAACGCTATGGACTTTGATTTTTCGGATGCGCAGGCGATGATCCGAACGACCGCCCGGGAATTTGCCGAGCGGTACGTGGCGCCCCTGGCGGCAGAGCTGGATAGGACGGGAGAGTTCCCTCGAGACACCTTTGCCAAAATGGCGGCACACGGGTTTACCGGTATTGGCATCCCTGAGGAATACGGCGGCTCCGGAGGCGGCGACGTCGAAAAAGTGATCGTTGTGTCGGAGCTGGCAAAAAAATGCGGAGCCACGGCGGCTACTCTCTCCATTCATATGATTTTTCCTGCCGTGATCCTGAAGTTTGGCACGGAGGAACAGAAGCGAAGATATCTGCCGGCCATGACCGATGGAGGAGGCCTCAGCGCCTTCGCTCTGACGGAGCCCAATGCGGGGTCGGACGCTGCATCGGTGGCGACGACAGCCCTTCGGGACGGTGATTATTACGTTCTCAACGGCACCAAATGCTTTATTACCGGCGGCGGGCAGGCGGATCATCTGGTGGTATTCGCCCTGACGGATCCGTCTAGGGGGCTGCGGGGGCTTTCCGCGCTCATCGTAGATAAGGATATGCCGGGGTTTTCCGTGGGCAAGATAGAGGATAAAATGGGCATACGGGCATCGGAAACGGTGGAGCTGATCTTTGATAACTGCCGGGTACCGGCAGAGAACCTGGTGGGAAAGGAAGGCGCCGGCTTTAAAATAGCGATGACGGCTCTGGACGGAGCCAGAATCGGGATTGCGGCGCAAGCGCTGGGCATTGCCGAAGGGGCCATGGAGGAAACGGTCAAATATATGAAGGAACGGGTCCAGTTCGGCAAACCGCTGGCCGCGCTTCAGGGGTTGAACTGGTATATAGCGGAAATGGCGACGAAGATCGAATGTGCCCGCTGGATGATTTACCGGGCCGCAGAGCGAAAAATGAAGGGGCACCCATACACCCGGGAAGCGGCCATGGCCAAGTATAACGCTTCAGAAACGGCGTTGTTCGTCACCAATCTGGCGCTGCAGATCCACGGCGGCTACGGATATATGAAAGATTATCCCCTGGAGCGGATGATGCGGGACGCCAAAATCACGCAGATCTATGAGGGTACGTCGGAAATCCATAAGGTGGTTATTGCCAGGGAAGTGTTGAAATAGGGAGTTGCCATGAACAGTATCGTATGTCTGAAGCAGGTGCCCGACACCAATGAAGTTAAAATCAATCAGGAAACCGGGACGCTGATCCGGGACGGTGTTCCCAGCATTATCAATCCCGATGACAAAAACGCCCTGGAGGAGGCGCTGCGAATTAAGGGAGAGCAGGGAGGGGCTGTGACGGTGATCACCATGGGGCCGGAGCAGGCCAAGGCGGCTCTGCGGGAGGCTCTGGCCATGGGCGCTGACCGGGCGATCCTTCTGTCGGATCGGGCCTTTGCCGGATCCGACACCTGGGCGACGGCCACCATTCTGGCGGCCGCTCTGGAAAAAGCGGGAATGGCCGACCTGATTTTCTGCGGGCGCCAGGCTATTGACGGGGACACCGCACAGGTAGGGCCGGAGCTGGCGGAGTTTCTGAATATCCCGCAGATCACCTACGTCAAAGAGCTTTCTGTGAAAAAGGGAGCGGTGCGGGCGGTCCGTTACGGAGAATCGGGGGACTACGTGATGGAAGCGCCCACGCCGGTTCTGCTGACGGCGATCCGCGAGCTGAATGAGCCTCGGCTGCCCCATGTGCGAAATATCCTTCGGGCATGGGAACAAAAGGAGATCGAGGTGTGG
This sequence comes from Bacillota bacterium, assembly GCA_041836105.1. Taxonomy (GTDB): domain Bacteria; phylum Bacillota; class Clostridia; order Peptostreptococcales; family Anaerovoracaceae; genus UBA5559. The sequence goes on from JBGYKY010000090.1 coordinate 5,877, forward strand.
ACCATGGCGGATCTGCCCCTTGACGGCACGCAAATCGGCTTGAAGGGATCACCGACCAATGTGCTGAGATCCTTTGTGCCTACCCGGGAAAAGCAGAGTGAGATCATCCTGGGGAACACCGCCCGGGAAAAAGCGGCGCTGCTGCTGGATCGGCTGTCAGCACGAAAGCTGATATAGGAAGGGGGAAGAAGCGTGGAGCGGGCAAAAGTAAACCGAGATAAAAATCTGCAAGAATACAGGAATGTGTATGTTATCGGGGAATGTCTGGAGGGAAAGCTCCATCCGGTGACGCTGGAGCTGATGGGCGAGGGCCGCAAGCTGGCGGATCAGCTGAAACGGCGTTTGGGCGTCATCCTTTTGGGAGACGGGCTGGACGATGCGGTAAAGCATCTTCAGGAGTACGATGCGGATGTGGTCTATTACCTGAAGCACTCCCTGCTGAGAGAATTTTCTACGGAAGGATATGTTAAGGCGTTAAACGAATTTATCCGGTCCAGCAAGCCGGAAATTCTGCTGATTGGCGCGACCTCCTTCGGCAGAGACATTGCCCCCCGTCTGGCAGGGAGGCTGGGGACCGGCCTGACGGCAGACTGTACCGGGCTTGAGATCGACCCGGAGGATGGCAAGCTTCTCCAGACTCGGCCGGCCTTCGGCGGAAACCTGATGGCCACCATCATTTGTCCGAAGAATCGTCCGCAGATGTCTACCGTTCGACCTGGGGTAATGGAGCGCATCAGGAAGCGCAGCGACGGAGAGACCCTTCTGGAAACGATTGTTCCCGAGCTGAGGCCGGAGGATATCCGGGTGACCCTGACGGATAAAAGGCCGCCGATCAAAAGGCCGGTCAACCTGATCGACGCCCGTGTGATAGTTTCCGGGGGGCGGGGACTTAAAACGCCGGACGGATTCCGGCTGATTGAGGAGCTGGCCGGTGTGCTGGGCGGGGAGGTGGGGGCCTCCAGAGCCTGTGTGGATGCCGGATGGATCGGCCATGCGCATCAGGTGGGGCAGACGGGCACCACCGTAAGGCCGCAGATTTACATTGCCTGCGGCATTTCGGGTGCCATTCAGCACCTGGCCGGAATGAGCGAAGCGGATTACATCATTGCGATCAATAGGAATCCGGAGGCGCCCATCTTTAAGGTGTGCGATTATGGCATCGTGGGAGATCTGTACGAGATTTTGCCGGCGATGATTGAGGATTATCGCAAGAGGAAGGAGGAATCGGGTCGTGCATAGCATGCTGGACGGCGACAGCCTGAATATGAGCGGATACAGCATTGATGAAATCTTTTTGGGCATGAGGAGAAGTGTGACCAAGACCGTTACAGAGGCGGATTTACAGGCGTTTGCCGGAATCACGGGAGACTTGAACCCGGTGCACATGAACGCAGAGTATGCCAAGGGCACCCGCTTTGGAGAACGGATTGCCCACGGCATGCTGACCGCATCCTTCTTTTCCACCATCGTAGGCATGTGTATTCCCGGGGCCGACGCTATCTATCTGAGTCAAAATCTGGAGTTCTTGCTTCCGGTTAAGATTGGGGATACCATTACCGCTACGGGAGAGGTCATCGATCGGATCCCGGAAAAGAGGATCGCCATTCTGATGATGACAGCCATGAATCAGCAGGGAGAAATCGTCGTTCGGGGCGAGGGCAAGGTAATGGCTACCAAATAGAAGCCGGAAGCGCAGAAGGGCGGGGCAGGGCCCGCCGCAGTGCATGGGACGGCCCGCTGCGGATTGAAGGGCAGCGGGTGAGCTCTTAAAAAACCGTTGACAAGCCTGGGGTTAGCATATAAAATATCTATGCTTGCGTTTCAGCGCAGGAGAGTTATCCAAAAAGGTGCAGGCTGGAGCGACCGGCCGTGGCCGATGAGCTATCGTGAAGTGCCGAAGGTGATTGGAAACAATTTTAGTAGGCAGGAGGAAGAACATGAGATCATTTATTGCAAAGCCTCATGAGGTCGAGAGAAAATGGTACGTCATCGACGCAGAGGGCAAAACCCTGGGAAGGCTGGCGACGGAAGCGGCATCGATCCTGAGGGGAAAGAAGAAGCCGATCTATACCCCCCATGTGGATACCGGGGACTATGTCATCATCATCAATGCGGAAAAGGTGGAGGTGACCGGGAAGAAGCGAAAAGAAAAGATCTACAAGAGGCATACCGGTTATCCGGGCGGGCTTCGGGAGATTACTTTTGAAAAGCTGCAGGCCAGAAAGCCGGAGGAAATCATCATCCACGCCGTCAAGGGTATGATGCCGAACGGTAAGCTGGGCCGTCAGATGTTCAAAAAGCTCAAGGTATACGCCGGCCCGACCCACGAGCATGCCGCGCAGAAGCCCGAAGCTTGGAATTTTTAAGGGGGGAGGAGTAGACAATGGCAAAATTACAGTATCAAGGCACCGGGAGAAGAAAGTCTTCCATTGCTAGAGTCCGACTGATCCCCGGCAAGGGAAATATCACGATCAACAAGCGCCCCCTGGACGAGTTCTTCGGGATGGAGATTGTCCGGCGTGAGGTTCGCAGGCCTTTTGAAATTGCAGGATGCGAGGGCAAGTATGACGTGGTCGCGACGGTTCACGGCGGCGGATTTACCGGCCAGGCCGGAGCCCTGCGGCATGGGATCTCCAGAGCGCTCTGCGTTGCAGATAAGGAAGCGTACCGGGCAGTTCTGAAGGCCGCCGGGTTTCTGACCAGAGATCCGCGAATGAAGGAACGAAAAAAGTACGGCTTGAAGAAGGCGCGAAAAGCCAGCCAGTTCTCCAAGCGATAAGCCGAAGGAGCAAATACCCCGACCGGACGGTCGGGGTATTTTTGCGAGCATCCGGCGAATTTTTGTGATATAATGCGAACCATCAGGGAGAAAGGGGGCAGTACGTACAGTGAAGATGGAAAATCATGAGATCCTGGCGGAATGCTTTCCTTTTTGGGATCAGCTGACCGATGGTGATCGCGGATTTCTGGAGGGGTCCGCCAGCCGGCGGAGATATCGGAAGGGCGAAAATGTTCACGGCGGAGGCCTTCACTGCACCGGTGTCATTGCCATCGCTTCCGGGCGGCTTCGCGTGTATCTCCTTTCGCCGGAGGGAAAGGAGGTCACCCTGTTTCGGCTGCTGGAGCGGGATGTCTGCATGCTCTCCGCATCCTGTTTGATTAAAAATATCGCGTTTGATGTGTACGTGGACGCAGAAGCGGACACGGAAATCCTGCTGATCAGCCCGGCGACCTATGAGGCGGCAAGCGCGCGGAGCGGTCTGGTTGCTTCCTATGTGCAGGACATTATTACCATGCGGTTTTCCGAGGCTGTATGGGTGATGGAGCAGATCCTTTTTATGAACATGGACCGACGGCTGGCCATTTTCCTGCTGGAACAATCCAGTCTGGAGGAAGATGATACACTCCGCCTGACGCATCAGGAGATCGCCGATCATATGGCTACCGCCCGGGAGGTGGTCAGCCGAATGCTGAAGTATTTTGCCCAGGAGGGGTTGGTAGCGGTTTCCCGCAAGGGTATCCGGCTGCTGGATCGCAAGCGGCTGGAGGGACGCGCGCTGTAGTGCCGACAGCCGACGCTCCAGGCAGGAGTCGGAGCCTAACGGCAGGGGCCGGCAGGCACTGGCGCAGCATCGCAGTTCGTGTACAAAATCGAAATATTTTTTTCTTTTTTGATAATTTTTGTGTACATTTCTCGGGACGCTGTGGTATAATGTAGCTCGGGTGAGGGATCACTTTTGTTTGCGGGGAATTGGCGAAGCTGGGATCGCGCTTGACTGGCAGTCAAGAGATCAGGAGTTCGAACCTCCTATTCTCCACCAATTGATAAAAAGATAGCCCTTGTTTATCATCCATCAGTCGGCAGCCTCTGCGGAGGCTGTCTTCATAAAAGTAACCTGACAGTGTTTTACTTATGGCTCCTTCCTTGGTCTGTTGAATGTTCATGCCGAGAGAACCATTGGTATGGGTGTTCAGCACGCAGGCTATGTGCGGCTGTCCGGCAGTGTGAGTGTTAGTTTTAGAAAGCAAGGAATGCCTTAGGAGGGAATTCAATGAGCACAGGTACGGTTAAATGGTTTAAGGAAGACAAGGGTTATGGGTTCATTTCTGACGACAATGGCGGCGATGACGTGTTCGTACATTTCTCCGCCATTATCGCAGACGGGTATAAGACGTTGAGTGAAGGCCAGAAGGTCAGCTTTGATATCGAGGAAGATCCGAGAAACGGAAAGCTGAAGGCCAGCAATGTTGTTGCAATGAAGTAAGGAATGAATAAAAAAGCCGCCCGCAGGGCGGCTTTTTTAGGCGGAAGCGGCAGCAGGAGGGAAAGAAAGAGATGATGGAATACAGGGAGGAAGAGCTCATATTGGGCGGGAGAATGAAGCTCGTGACGGAATTAAACGAATTTCGCATGGGGATATGGATTAACGGGTTCGGGATTTTCGACCCGGCGACGGGACAAGCCGTTCTTCCGCTCATGTTGACCTTTGATTTGGGAAGGCTGAAGGAGGAGGGTGACCTGCTGGAAATTGATTTTCGAATATACCCGGACGGCAGCAAATACTATTCCGTAACGGTAGACCCGTTCGATAAAACTTTTGTTTACGAAAACCAAACCTATTCCACCAACGACTTCGGAAAGCTTTTTGATCAAATCGGAGATTTGCGCGATGAGGGCTGAGAAATCCAAACCCGCTGCAGGGGACAGCCTTTCCGGTAGCAATCTCATTTTCGCCGCAACGTCGACAGAGCGTATAACACACTGCACTTTGGGGTATAAAGCATGTAGGTTGCTTTAGGAATGATGAAGGAAGGAGGACCCAAATGAGCGGAATGATGGAGAAAGTAGGAACGATCCTGGAGGATGCGAAGGACAAACTGGAGGATGCGGCAGAGGAGCTGAAGGACAAGGCCGGAGACTGGAAGGAAAAAGCGGCTGCTGCCGCCGATGACCTGAGGGAGAAAGCGGAAGACCTGAAGGAAAAGGCCGGCGCGAAAGCCGGAGAATTGAAGGAAAGGGCGGAGGCCGTTGCCGATGACCTGAAGGATAAGGCAGAGGATCTAAGGGATAAGGCGGAAGCCAAGGCCGGGGAACTGAAAAACAAGGTGGAAGACCTTACCGATGGGAAAAAAGGTCGGTAGAAGCAGCGGCGGGGAGCCGGAGCGCGCGGAGAAAAGCGCCCTGGCTCTGCGCTTTACGGAGAGAAAGTGATATGGAAAATCTATTTAGAAATTTTGATTACTCAACGGTGGTGCCCTTTGCCGAACAGACGGAGTACCTGCCCGGCCAGGTGGTCAGCAAGACCCTGGCCCAGAATCCGAATGTCAGCATCACTCTTTTTGCCTTTGATAGGGGGGAAGAGATCGGGACCCACAGCTCAGACGGGGACGCATTGGTGGTGGCATTGGACGGCGCCGGTGAAATAACCATCGACGGGACGATGTATCCGCTCAAAAGGGGGGACTCTATCCTGATGCCTTCCGGGAAGCCTCATTCGGTGTTTGCCGGGGAGCGGTTCAAGATGCTTTTAATCGTTCTCTTCCCGAAAAAATAAAGCGGGGCCCCGCCGAAAACCGGCGAATCGGTGATTGTTTCCCTCTCCGATGTTTTGAGGATGAAACCGCGGGTATAAACGATGGGAGCGCCGGATGCTGATATCCGGTGACAGAAAGCAAATGGAAGTCAATGACGAACAGGAACGAAAGCAGGCCAGCAGCGCCTGCGGTATGGAGGACGATATGAAGAAATATGAATGCGGACCTTGTGGCTATATCTATGATCCGGAGGTGGGCGATCCCGATAACGGTATTGCTCCCGGAACTCCTTTTGAGAGCCTTCCTGATGACTGGGAGTGTCCTCTCTGCTCTGCCGCCAAGGACGCTTTTTCCCCGGCTGAATAAATCCTGGCCGGCCGAGAAGCCTGCGGGATGATGGGGAGAGCTGGCGAAAAGCAGGCTGAACACGGAAAACACGCCCTAAGCCGATAAACGGCTTAGGGCGTTGTGCTATATAGGGCTGTAGGGCTTATTCCCTCATTTCGTGCTTGTGAAAGAAGGATTATCCCAAAGATGATGAGCAGCAAGCTTTTTAACCAGGCTTGGCCCAATGGCCTCGGAGCCTTTATTTCGGTGCTATCGTAATCAGCTCCTGCTGAGCATCCCATGCTACATCAAAGCCGATGAGGCTGCCCAGATCCCGCAGCTTGTAATAATTATTTCCCCGCACGTTAAAGGCCTCTGCCCGGACAGGAGCGCCGTTGAGGGTCAGCGCCGCCTGAGCGGCGGTCGCCGGGGCCGTTTGGGGAGCATTGGCATCCAGCTCGCCGCCCACGGGAATATATGGAGTGGCCGTGCGCAAATCGATGGTTTCCGATGACGCATCCCACAGGGTATCAAACTGAGCGGAAGTCCCTGACAGCGCCATGGCCAGGTCCCGCAGCTTAAAGTAATTATATCCGCCGATATTGTAGGCCTGAAGAGGAAGCGGTCTGCCATCCAGCACAACCCGATGGGTAGAGGGCAGGGCTTGAACCGGGCTCCCGGACGGGCTCGTACCACCCGTGCTACCCGTACTGTCTGTGCCTCCGGCGGCTCCGGAGCTGTAAAACGCACTCAGCTGATCGGCAATCCCCTGACGGTTGTTCAACAAATCCTTCGCCCGGAAAAATATGCTTCCCCGGACATTTCCGGCGCTTCGGTTGAGGGCCAGCTGGCGGTCCATCTGCGCTGCCACGGCATCGCGGTAAGCGGCCTGCCCGATATACAAGGTTACGGCGGTGCCCTGGACTTCCTTCGACCACCATTTCACCAGCGTTTCGTAATCGGCGGCAGCAAAGCCGATTTCCCAGTAAATCTGAGGAGCAATGTAATCGACGGTTCCCGCCTGTATCCACTGGCGGCAGTCGGAAAATACGGCGTAATAAGCTTCGCCGCCGGAGGTGGCCGACCCGCTGGCATCGGATTTCTGGTTCTTCCAGATGCCCATGGGGCTGATGCCGAACAGGACCGAGGGGTCGATGCTTTTGATGGCTTGATGAACCTGAGCCACCATCTGATTCACGGTTTCCCGCCGATGATTGGCAACTGCGCCGTCCCGGGCTTCGCCGGACGGCAGGGGATAATTGGAAGGATAAAAATAATCGTCAAAGTGAATGCCGTCCACATCGTAGCGGGTCACGATCTCTGCTACGGTGTCCAGGATGTGCTGACGGACCCCCGCCGATTCCGGATTGTAATATAGCGCGCCCTTGTGAGTAATCAGCCAATCCGGGTGCAGACGGGCGGGATGATTCGCCGCCAGAGCGGAAACATCGGTGCTGTCCGTGGTGACCCGGTAAGGATTGAGCCACGCATGAAAGGACATGCCGCGGCGATGGGTCTCCTCGATCATGAAGGCCAGCGGATCATAGCCGGGATCCTTGCCCTGGGTGCCGGTCAGGCTTTCCGACCAGGGATTGATCGTCGAGGGGTACAGGGCGTCGCCCTTGGGCCGGATCTGCACCATCACCGTATTGATGCCCATGGCCTGGAGCTGATCCAGCATTTGTATGTATTCCGATTTCTGGGCCTGCGCATTGTTTTTTACGGAGGGGTAGTCCAGATTAAAGATCGTCGTGATCCAGACGGCCCGCATATCGTTGCGGTGGGCATCTCCAAAGGACTCGCCGGGCGGAGGAGCCAGCATCAGGAGCAGCGCTACCAGCAGGAGGCGGCTCATGTGCCGAAGGATTGTTTGTATGCGCATGGGGTACCTTCCTTTCAATTCCTCGGGCGACACAGCAGTCCCCGGGCAGCGTTTGCCGCTTGGTGGGACGGGCGGCAGACGCAGAAAAAATTTTAGATTTCAGATTCTTCGGAGCCTCTGGAGCCTTTCGATTTATGGGAAACGCCCGGAAGGGAATCCGTGGGATTGGTGCTGCCCATTTGATAGCCGGCCAGATCCAGTGCTGCATAGCGAAAGCCCGCCTCCTCCGCCGTCCGGCGAACCTGCCGGAATATGTCGGGCGTAAGGAAAGAAGGCATCTCCTCCTGTGCAATCTCGATCCGCGCGATTTCGCCGTGATGGCGGACCCGGACCTGCCGAAAGCCGAGGCGGCGAATTTCCTGCTCCACCAGATAGACGGCCCGGAGCTTGACCTCCGTAATGGGATCCCCACAGGGGATCCGGGTGGCCAGGCAGGCGTAGGCAGGCTTATCCCAGACCGGCAGGCCCATGGAGAAAGCGGCCTGTCGGATATTTTCCTTGGTCATGGCGGCCTCCCGCAGGGGGCTGAGGATGCCCAACTCCTTCAAAGCCCGCTTCCCAGGACGATAATCCCGGTCATCATCCAGATTGGAGCCGTCCGCCAGGGCGGAAATGCCGTGGCTTCCGGCGATTTCTTTCACGGCGGAAAAGATCGACTTTTTACAGAAGTAGCATCGCTCCGGCCCATTGTCCGCCAGCCCCTGGATATCGGAAAGCGCTAAAGGGATCAGCAGATGATGGATTCCTCCAGAACGGCAAAATTCTTTGGTAAAAGCGATCTCGTCCGGGGCAAAGCTGGGCGCGTCTACGGTTATGGCGGTGATTCGCTGCTCCGAGCCTGCCCGGGAGATGGCAAAAGCCAGCAAAAATGTGCTGTCCATCCCGCCGGAGAAGGCGATACCCAGGTGGGGATGCGGGGCCAGGGCGGCTTTCAGCGCATTCAGTTTTTCCTGAAGAGCTTCGGATATGATCATAGAAAATCCTTTCGGCCGGAGCTGCGCCGGCGGTCCCGGCACGTCCCGCCACCTGCAGGAGAGCAGACTTGTACGCGGCGGCTCAGGCCTGCGGGCAGCCGGACTTCATGGCGGTCAGGGTTTTCTCCAGCAGCTCGTCCAGCTCCCAGCCCAGCATTTCAGCGCCGGAGGCGATAACCTCCCGGGAACACCCGGCAGCAAACTTCTTGTCCTTGTATTTCTTTTTCACCGAGGACAGCTCCATGTCACAGACGCTTTTAGAAGGGCGCATCAGCGCGGCGGCGCCGATCAGGCCGGTCAGCTCGTCGGTAGCAAAGAGGATCTTTTCCATGGGGTGCTCCGGCGCTATCTGAGTACAGAGTCCGTATCCGTGGGAAACGACTGCGCGGATAAATTCCGGCGAAGCCTGAATTTCCGCCAGCAGCTCCGGCGCCTTGATACAGTGCTCTTCCGGAAATTCTTCAAAGTCGATGTCGTGGAGCAGCCCCACCAATCCCCAGAACTCTTCTTCGTTCCCAAAGCCCATGGCGCGGGCAAAGTACCGCATTACCCCTTCAACGGTTTCGGCATGGGTCCGGTGGAATTCCTCCTTGTTGTATTTGTGCAAAAGGGCCAGAGCCTCTTCGCGGGTAAACGAAACAGTTGGCGTCATGTTGCTTTCCTCCTTGCGGCCAGCAGCTCTCCCAAGGGAAGCTGGGCGATGATGACGGCGGTAAACATAAGGATGCAGCCGATGAATTCGCGCTGGGTAAAGACCTCCTGCAGAAACAGGTACCCGGCAATGGCGCCGAAAAGAGCTTCGGTGCTCATAATAATAGATGCGGTGGTGGGGTTGGCATCTCTTTGGCCTAAGGCCTGGAACAGGAAGGCCAGCCCGGAGGATAAAATCCCTGCATAAGCAATGGCGGGAAGCGCCTCTGAGATGCCGGCAAGCGCCAGTTCCTCCGTCAGCAGGGCCACGAGCAGGCTCAGGGTACCGGCTACCAGGAATTGCACGGCCACCAGCTTGGATGCCATGACCCGGGGAGCATAGTGGTCCAGGCACAGAATGTGAAGCGCCCAGAACAGCGCGCCTATCAGAACGATCAGATCGCCTGGAGCAACGGTAAAGGCTTCGGTGATGCAGAGAAAGTAAAGGCCTGCGGTTCCCAGCAACACGCCGAGCCACGCGTTCCAGGTTACCCTTTGCTTCATCAGGAGCCCGATCAGCGGGACCAGCAGAATGTACAGGGTGGTGAGAAAGGCTGCTTTTCCGGCACTGACGGAGACCAGGCCCACCTGCTGGAAGTTGGCGGCGAAGAAAATGATCAGGCCGCACAGCAGGCCGCCTCTGCGAAGGTCCGCAGGAGTACCAGATGAGGCGGGCCGGGCGGATGACGCTGCCCCGGCTGCAGACGGAGCTGCTTTGGCAACGGGCTGACGACGGCTTTTGGCGTCAAAGTAAAGGATAATGGGCAGCAGTGTCAGGCTCCCCAGGTACATTCGGATGGCGCTGAACAGAAAGGGGCCGATGGAGGACATTCCCTCCCGCTGAGCAACAAATGCCGACCCCCAGATAACGGCCGTCAAGGTCAGGATCAAAGTAGACTTCACATTTTTATTCATAAAAGCGAGGGCCTTTCTGTCTTTTTACTGCTGCCTTCATTATATCAAACCGAAGCAGGAATATCAAATCAGACAGCCTGCAGGGCAGGCCGGGTGCGCACCGCAAATGTCGCGAAGGCCCCGGGCTATACGGGACGAACAGTAATCTCCCCGCTGTTCAGCAGCAGGGCTTCCCCTTCCGGGGTTCGAATGAGAAGGGCGCCGCTGTCGTCGATGGCTTCGACCCGGCCTTCCCGTGCCTGCCTATCCCGCCGGGAGGCGTCGGTGAATCGGATGTCTCGGCCCAGGATCAGAGAGCGGCGGCGGTATTCGTCCATAAAATTCCGGCTGTCCAGCGGATCCACCAGCGCCATCAGGTGATCGACGACGGCGGCAATAAGGTGGTTCCTGGAAACGCTCGGGTGCTCGGGGCCGGTGGAAAAGTCCGGGAGATCCAGCAATGCGCCGGCGGTCCCCAGAAGCTCTTCCGGGAAGGATTCCTCCGGCATCCGGTAATTCATCCCGATACCGATGATCAGCGCGTCCACCGATCCCGTTTCAAAGCTGGTCATCCCTTCGGTGAGGATGCCGCAAACCTTTTTTCCCTCAAGGTAAATATCGTTGACCCATTTAATCTGACACGACAGGCCCAGCACCTCCTGTATGGCCCGGCAGACGGCTACGGAAGCCGCGGTTGTCACCAATACGGAACGGGATACATCCATGGCGGGCCGAAGGGCCAGGCTCATGTAAATGCCGCTGCCGGAGGGGGAGTGGAAGCGCCGTCCCATTCGGCCGCGTCCTTCGGTCTGGGCATCGGCCGTCACCAGAAAGGGCGGTTCCCGGTGATCCGCCAGGAGTCGCTTGGCCACGCTGTTGGTGGAATCCAGCTCCTTATATACAAAAAGGCGGTCCGGAGGCAGGCAGCGGCAGCGGCTCCCGATGCCTGCGGCTGAAAGGAGATCACTGGCGGAGGCCAGACAGTAGCCCCTGTTTGGGGAAGCGTCCACCGGATATCCCTCCTGAACCAGCGCGCGCACGGCCTTCCAGACAGCAGTTCGGGATGCGCCGGATTCCCGGGCCAGCCACTGGCCGGAAACCCTTGTTCCCTTCCGTTCCTCCAAAAGCCGGAGAACGGTGTCCTTTACCGACATAAATTTCCTCCTTCCGGAACGATGGACAGCCCCAAGCAGCAGGCTGAGCAGCGGCGAGCCGGGCTCTGGGCCGCTTTTCCCTATTTTCTGATCACGAACATGGCCACAGCGCCGGCCAGGGAAACAAAGGCCATCAGCAGCAGTCCGGAGCTGAGGCTGTGGTTGTCCATCACCCAACCCAGAGCGCCGCCGGCAAACGATGCGCCGATATAGGACCAGCCGTTGACGATGCCTACGCCGGTGCCCCCCAGATTAGGTCCCAAAAGATCCCCCGGGAGATTGAAAATAGGCGCCTGAACTCCCTGGATACAGCCGCCTGCAAGGAACAGCAGCACTGTCAGCAGGGGAAGGCCCAGGGGAATGGACATCAGGGAAGCGCCGGTGAAGTAAACCAACGTCAGCGCGACGGTGCTGATCAGAAAACCGCCGCAGACCGTCTGCCACCGGCTGCTGTGAAATACCGAGTCGGAGATCCAGCCCATGCCGATGGAAAAGAAAGCGCCGCCCCAGTGCATGGCGGAGGCGATCGCCGTAGCCGCGATCAGGGCCAGCCCGTAACCGCCGGCGCCCAGAGGCTCGGTCAGGATCTTGATGATCCAGTTGACCAGGGCCCATCGAACGAACTGGCTGCAGATGGCGGTCAGGCAGAGAAGGTTGATAGTGGGATTGGTCAGAATGTTGAGATAATCCTTCCCGGTAGCCTTTTGCGCGTCTCCTCCGGCGCTCCATTCCACCGTATAGCCCTTTTCTTCGGGAGTGCTTTTGACTACGAAGAAGAAAAGAATCGCCCAGAGGGACAGCATGGCCGGGGGAATGAAGAAGACCGCACGCCAACTGATGTAGGTAATGGCAAATCCGGCGACGGGATAGATGATGATGCCGCCCAGAAAGGCAAAGGCATCGAAAAAGCCCATAAAGATCCCCTGCTTTCGCGGCGGGATCCAGCGGAACAGAATGCTGCAGCCGGGAGACCATCCCATGGAAAGGGCCAGGGAATTCACGCCCCAGAAGATACAAAAGCCGGTCATGGAATGGGACAGACCGAACCCCACATTGGCCAGCACCGCGCCCGCAGCGCCGATCAGCATCAGCAGCTTGGGGTTGTAGCGGTCTCCCAGGAAGCCGGCAGCAAATTGCCCCAGACCGAAGCCCAGGGTAAAGATGGTAAAAAGGATGCCGAACTGACTGTTGGAGAGGCTGTACTCCTCCTGGATCCAGCGGGTCGCCGGCCCCAGGTTGTAATTGGATGCAAAATAAAAGGTGTACAGGGTGATCATGGTGAAAAACACCTTCAGCTGTGTGGCATGAAGGGTCTCCGTCCGGATCACGGTCTGGGATGATCGGTCAATGGAAAGCATGATCGGGGAACCTCCTCTTTTTGATATTGGCTGTCATATAATTCGCGGTATGCTCCGCCCAGGGCCATCAGCTGCTGATGGGTACCCTGCTCGACAATAGAACCGTCCCGGATAAAAAGGATCCGGTCAGCATGGCGTATCGTAGAAAGGCGATGGGCGATGATGAAGCTGGTGCGGCCCTTCATCAGGGCGTCCATGGCCTGTTGGATCAGGACCTCGGTCCGGGTATCCACCGAGCTGGTGGCTTCGTCCAGAATCAGAATGGGAGCATCGGCCAGCATGGCCCGGGCGATGGTGATCAGCTGCTTTTGCCCTTGGGAGAGGTTGGAAGCCTCCTCGTTAATGACCATGTCGTATCCGTCGGGCAGAGTTTGAATAAAGCGATGGATGTGGGCGGCCTTTGCGGCGGCTATCATCTGTTCTTCGGTGCTTCGGGCGTTGCCGTACCGAATGTTGTCCCGGAGCGAGCCGCTGAACAGCCAGGCTTCCTGGAGCACCATGCTGAGCATCCGGTGAAGGTCGTGCCGGGGAATGTCCCGGATATCCCGTCCATCGATCAGGATCTGGCCGTCATTCAGCTCGTAAAACTGCATCAGGAGCTTGACCAGCGTCGTTTTTCCCCCGCCGGTGGGACCGACAATGGCGATCCCTTGTACAGGATTTTCCGTAAAGCTCAGGTCCTTTATGATC
>JBGYKY010000091.1:0-4802 GCA_041836105.1 Bacillota bacterium
AGGGAGTGCAGGGGTAAGCCGACCCTGATCCTGGCCCGGACCATCAAAGGGCGGGGAGTTTCCTTTATGGAGAATAATCCGGGATGGCACGGAAAGGCGCCAAACGAAGAGGAGGCCAGGCAGGCAGTGGAAGAGCTGGGGGGTGTTTGGGCATGACGGTGAAAACGGCGACAAGGCAGGCATACGGCGAGGTGCTGGTAGAGCTGGGCCACCGGCTTCCCAATCTGGTGGTCATGGATGCAGACCTGTCCAAGTCCACCATGACAGCAGAGTTTGGCAAGGCTTTCCCGGAACGCTTTTTCAACATGGGGATCGCCGAGCAAAACCTGTATGGTGCGGCGGCAGGCATGGCTATCTCCGGAAAAATCGTCTGTGCCAGCACCTTTGCTATGTTTGCCAGCGGACGGGCTTTTGAAATCATCAGGAATTCCATCGGATACACCGGGGCCAACGTGAAGATCTGTGCCACCCACGCAGGGATCACCGTGGGAGAGGACGGCGCCAGCCATCAGACCTTTGAGGACATAGCGCTGATGCGAACCATCCCGGGCATGACGGTGGTCAATCCCGGCGATGCGGTGTCTGCCAAAAGCCTGATCCGCCAGGCGATCGCGTTAAACGGGCCCGTATACGTGCGGCTGGGCCGGGCGCCGGTGCCCCACCTCTACGAATCGGAGGAGCAGGTGCTGCTGGGCAGGGGAAACTGCCTGCGCCACGGAAAGGACCTGACCATCGCTGCTACAGGGATTCTGGCGGCGGAGGCCATGGAGGCTGCCAGGCAGCTGGAGAAAGAGGGAATAGATGCCAGGGTGCTGGACCTGGCCACCATTAAACCTCTGGATCGGGAAATTCTGATTCGGGCTGCCAGGGAAACGGGCAGGATCGTTACAGCGGAGGAGCATTCGGTGGTGGGCGGATTGGGAGCTGCTGTGGCAGAGCTGCTGGTACAGGAATGTCCGGTCCCCATGGAGCTGGTGGGGCAGCAGGATGTTTTCGGAGAATCGGGAAAACCGGATCAGCTCAAGGAAAAGTACGGAATGAACGCGGATGCTATCGTGCTGGCCTGTCGAAAAATCATGAAACGATAGGATTGCAGCAGAGCTCTGGAACGAGGAGGCAGAGCCGGAGAGGTTCTGCTCTTCTTACACGGATAAATGGTAAAAAATATAAAATAAGCATAAAAAAGGAATGAATATGAAGCGAATACTGATGCGGACGGTAAAGGATCAAGAATCGGAAAGGCAGGAGGGAGAGGGGCCTCTGAGGGTCGGCATTGTACCGGGAGCCAGAGGCGCTGGGGCTACCCTGGTTTCCCTGGCTTTAGCGCAGATGATCAGCCAAAGAAAGCGAAAGGGTCGGGATCGGGTCACCTATCTGGAGCTGCGGAATCATGGGGGCGGCCCTGCGGTCTATGATTGGACGGGAATGGAAAAGCGCTTTGCCGGGCGGGAGTTTCACGATTTTTTTCGAATGGCGGAGCATAATGAGCCCTTCCGTCAGAAGCTGAACCTGGATGAGGGGATCAACTGGATCCTTCCTCTGGAGGATTTGCCTGAGGGGGACGGAAGAAGGACGGAGAGGCTGCTGCGCCGGCTTCCCGGCAATGTGCTCCTTTGCGATTTCAGCTTTTCGGGCAGGATCTCCGGACAACTCCGGGAACATCTGGGAGATATGGATGCGCTCATCTTGGTTGTGGAGCCCTCTCCTGCCGGATTGCTGGCCTCCCTGGATGCGCTGCGGGAAGGCCGGAGGATGGAGATGGCGGGAATGCCGGTAATCCGGGTGGTCAACCGGTGGAACGACGGCGTGGAAAAAAGGGAAGTGCTGAAATTCCTGGAGGATCGGGCACTGATACGGATCCCGGTCATCCCCTATGAGTACCTGTGCCGGTGCCAGTTTGGGTGCCGTTTGCCGCTGTCGGATCCGGAGATCGGGCGGCGACTGGGCCCTCCTCTTGAAAAAATTATTGATCGCTTATTTCCCTAATTCTTTTTACATACACGGGGAATTGTATTATAATGTTATGGGACAGCCGCCGGGGAGGCGGAGAAGGGAGAGAAACCGAAAAGCATGATCCGTTTCGATAAGGTGACCAAATACTACAAAAATAATGTGGGCCTGGAAAACGTCAGCGTTCAGATAGATAAAGGTGATTTTGTGTTCTTAGTGGGTCCCAGCGGCGCAGGAAAGTCCACCTTCATCAAGCTGATCCTCAAGGAAATCGAGGCTGATTCCGGAAGCATTCTGGTGAATGAGCGGGAGGTGACCACTCTCTCCAACCGGCAGATTCCCATGCTTCGCCGCAGCATCGGCATCGTGTTCCAGGATTTTCGCCTGCTGCCCAAGAAAACCGTCTTTGAAAACGTGGCCTTTGCCATGGAGATCATCCACAAGAGCCCCCGGACCATCCGGCGGCAGGTTCCCCAGGTCCTGAGCCTGGTGGGGATCGCGGGCAAGGCGTTTAAGTACCCGGATGAGCTGTCGGCAGGGGAGCAGCAGCGGGTGGCTATCGCAAGGGCCATCGTCAACAGCCCTACCGTCCTTATTGCTGACGAGCCTACGGGAAATCTGGACCCGGATACGGCCTGGGATATTATGAAGCTGCTGGAGCAGATCAATCTGCGGGGGACTACTGTCGTCATGGTCACCCATGCCAAGGATATTGTGGACCGGCTCAATAAGCGGGTCATCGTTATCGACAAGGGGCAAATCATCCGGGACAATGTAGGCGCCTACGGGCCGGAAGCCTTTGACGCACCCTCCTGCCAGCCGGAAGGAGGTGTGTTCAGCCGGGATGTTCAATAGCGTTATCTATTCTGTCAGGCAGGCTTTTTTACAGGTGTCCCGGAATCGGGCGATGAGCCTGGCTTCGATTTTTTCCATATCGGCGATGCTGCTGATCCTGGGCCTGTTTTTTATCATCGTCGTCAACATCAGCATGGCAACGGAAGCCGCCAAAAAAGATTACGAAACGGTCCAGATCTACCTGGTCGATGAGGTGACCTTTGAAGAGGCCCGGGTCATGGTGGACAATTTTGAGGCCATGGACGGGGTTTCCAAGGTTTGGTACCTGGATAAGGAGGAGGCCCTGAAGCAATGGAAGGCCAAGTGGGGAGAAAGCGGATATCTGCTGGATTCTCTCGCAGAAAACCCCCTGCCCAACTCCATCATGCTCACTGTCTCCCGGTTGGAGGCGGCGGACCGGGTGGTCGCGGAAACCGCCGATGTGCAGGGCGTGGAGGACATCAAATACTACAAGGAAACCGTCGAAAAGCTGCTGAAGGTCACCAATTTCATCCAGGTCTGCGCTCTGATCATTATGATCTTTCTCATCGTGGTAGCGGTGGTAGTGGTATCCAATACCGTGAAGCTGACGGTATTTGCCCGTGCCAGAGAGATCGCCATGATGAAATATGTCGGGGCGACCAATTGGTTTATCCGAGGACCTTTTTTGGTGGAGGGGATGCTGATCGGCATGATTTCCGCCCTGATTTCTGTAGGCATTATCGCCCTGACCTACAGTAAAATATCCGACCTGATCGGACAGGATGTATTTCTGATCCTGTCCACTCCCATGGTGCCCGTCGGCTTTATGACCATTAATCTGGTATCCATTTTTCTGGCGGTGGGAATCAGCATCGGCGCTTGTGGAAGCATCATCTCCATGAGACGCTTTCTGGATACGTAAGGAGTGCAGGATCAATGAAGAAAAGGCGAGTGACTGCCCTGCTGGCCGCAGGAGCGCTGCTGACGGGATTTTTTAGCCTGAGTCTCACCTATGGCACCGGCACCAGTCAGGACCAGCTGAACAATGTCAATAATCAGATTGATCGGACCAAGCAGCAGCTCAATGAGGGAAAGGCCATCGAAAACAAGCTGAACCGGGAGATCAGCGCCCTGGAGAATCAGATCAATCAAACCCAGAAGGAGATCGAGGCGCTGCGGGGCAATATTCAGGCCATCCAAGTGAAAATCCAGGAGGCGCTGGATCAGCTGCTGCAGGTGGAGGCCGAGATGGCGGCTCAAAGCAGCCGGCTCAGCTCCCGGCTTCGGACCATGTATAAAAACGGAGGCATCGGCCCGCTGGACGTGCTGCTGGGCTCCGACAGCATATCGGATTTCATGACCAACATGGACATGATCCAGCGCATTTATGAAAGCGACAAGGAAGTGCTGGCAGCCATGGAAAAGCAGCACGCCGTGATCAATGCCCAGCGCCAGTATCTGTACAGCCTGCAGGGGCAGCTGGAGGCGGAGCGCAATGCGGAAGCCGCCCGACAGTCGGCGCTGCAGCAGAACAAAACCGAGGTAGCGGCGAAAAAGTCTGAGGTAGCCACCAACAACAAAGCGCTGCAGGAGCAGATCCGCGCCCTTAACGCTGAAGCGGACCGGCTGGTTAAGGAGATCCAGGCGCTTCAAAGCGGCGGCGATTATCAGGGCGGAGCCATGGGATGGCCGGTCCAGGGAAAGATCACCTCTCCCTTCGGCTACAGGATCCATCCCATTTTAAAGACCAAGGAGCTGCATACGGGAATCGACATCGCGGCTAAATCCGGAACGCCGGTGGGCGCTGCCAACACGGGCACCGTGATCAAGGCGGCCTGGAACAAGAGCTATGGCAATCTGGTCATGATCGATCACGGCGGCGGTATCGTGACGCTCTATGCGCATAACAGCAGCCTGCTGGTCAAAACCGGCGACGTCGTAGCCAAGGGGCAGACCATTGCGATGGTGGGATCCACCGGAATGTCCACCGGACCGCATCTCCACTTTGAGGTTCGGGTCAATGGGCAGTATAAAAA
>JBGYKY010000092.1:0-18692 GCA_041836105.1 Bacillota bacterium
AATGTCACTATCAACACTTGATATTTTAGTTATCTTTGTCCTTTTCTGTGTAGCATGGCTTCTTACAAGCTATATATGGAAGATCATCGAGGGAAAGATCCTGATCCGTAGACAAGCGGAGATGATGGATCAACTCTATTCGAAAGCGATCCGGCTTGTACTGCGTGCGGTTCATGACTTTAAAGATATTCAGGAGGTGGCGAGACGTGATTAAATGCCTTTTATGCAAGAAAGAGTTTGAGAATGGCAGGTCGGCGCATCAGCATATGAATCGCGTCCACTATGAGGACTACCAGACGGCCGGCTTTGATCTTGAAAAGATGACGGAAGGGTACAAGCGGCGCATATCGCACAAGAAAAAGAGTAACGATCCGGATGATCTTTCTTTTTCGGAGCGCCCTGCGGGGCTTCGACCGTTAAATAAAAGCAACCCGGCTGAGTATGAAGCATATATATCGGGCTATCGCTTTTACGATCCGGATTCAGATTTAGCGTTCACGCTGGAGGAGATGAAGGAGGAAGACTGGATATGATGAATGTTTATACATTTATTCGAATGAACGGAAAAAGTAGCTTTGATTTATCATCAAGGCATCCGATAAACTTTGAAATCGGCGGCGTTTATATCTTTGATGAAAAGCCTTTTCGTATGATTGATAAGTATGAAGAAAAAGAGGAGGAAAAGGAAAATGCTTGAAAAAGAAGCTTACGAAGCAGCAGCCAGAGAAGCGGCGACACCTGAATTTGATGAACCTATCTCCCCGGATCCGGCAGAATCAGCCGTACCCGGCTTAAGGATAGGCGATCTGTTGCCGGATATTAGCTTTATTTTTGCAGAGACAGGCCCCGGATCCATTGATGAATATAAAGAGCACCCGTTAAATATGAGGGGATCCATGGGCATGGCGCAGATCCTCCGTGGACTTACCGGAATGGCCGGAACTCTTAACTATGCGATCATCGACATAGGACTGGGATTTATTCAGCTGACAAAAGAGGGAAAGGAGATAAGGCCGCATGACAAGCCTCTTGAGTCAGGGGAATAACCACATTTTTGTGTCTGGACAGACGAGGTCTGGAAAAACATACTGGACGGCCAGAGCGTTATCACAGCTCCAGCGGCCGGTGGTTTTTTTCAATCTTCAAGAAGAAGATCTTCCGAAAAGGTTCATCACTATCGACCAGGCGGAGATCACAGGCCCGGAGCTCCTGGAGCTGATCCGGAAGGGTGCGAAGATTGATCTCCGGTTACCAGCGGGCATGGCTGCCGCAAACAATGTGATGGGGCACGTGATAGATCTATTTATGCAAGCAGGTTTTTCGGAGAGGCAGCCCGTTTATGTGGCACTTGATGAGTGCCATCTACTTAAAGATCGAGGGCTGGAGATGGCGATCCAGGCAGCGACACGCGGGTTAAAGCGAGGCATCAGATGTATATTTATCACACAGCGGCCGGCCTTATGCAGCAAGACCCTATACACGCAGAGCGCGGAGCAGATCCTCTTTTATCTTGCATCGTCGGAAAAAGAGTATCTGCGAAACAAAGGCCTTGACTATGAACATTGCCGCGAACAGTGGGAAAGGCTTGGAAAGTATAGCTATTTATACTACGACGGTTTCAATTTAGAAGGCAGGAGGGCGATCACATGAACGATATTTTGTATAGCGATGAAAGATTTGAATATTACAAAGATCCGGATGGACGCGTAGTATCAAGATCAAAAGATCAGAGCCTTGGATATCGGCAGAATGAGATATCTCCAGCGGTGGCCGCCGTGCTTGATAGGGCCCGGCAAAAGACGATATATCCAAAAAAATCAACGATAGATACACTGATAAGCATGCAGAGCGAATCTATCAAAAAAGCTGAAATGTACGCCGGATATAGGTTGCTTGGCACATATTCATATACTGACGTATTCGGCCAGGAGGCGCAGAATACATACATTAGGCATCAAACAGATGAGCGACTTGACAGGATCCAGGACAAGATCGATCAGATGAGCGCACAGATGGATGACATGCTGCGCCTGATGCTTGGAGTGGCCAAGTATGTAAATGCTGAAAAAAGATCGTTTTACAAACAAGCGAAGTAAGAGGGTTAAGGCCTTCTTATTTTTTTTTAGATTAAAAAAATGCTTGACACGTCTTTTAGACGGTATGTTAGCATAAAAAGAACCAATTACTAACAAATAGCAAAAGGGGGAGAACAATGGCAATTAAAGTAGAAACAAAAAATCCGCTGACCAGCTCCGGGGGTAACATCTTAAGCCCTAATGAATGGATCAGCCGAATCTTGTTTGTCGCATGGATCGGCGCGATCTTTGCGATCGGGAGCAAGGTGCTGACCGCCGCGGATAAGTATGTTCCTGGGAATAACACGCCTACGAGCATGGCGAATATTACGACGGTTCCCGCACCGGGCGAATCCGTAACGGTATTTTAAAGGAGGTAAAAAAATGTCTTTAAACAAAAACAACTTTTATAGGGCCAACTGGGGCCCGCGGGATATCATCGGCGCAGATACAGTGCCCTTGATCAAGGGAGAATGGAAGATCATCGGCGAGATCGTGATCCCTGCTGATCAGCTGGTCGGCCTGGGATATGGTGGAAACGGGATGCAGGACGCGGCTCCTGGGCGTCTGTATGTGAAGCTCATGGACACCACTGGAACGCCTGTAGCCATCCAGGGGCAGTTCCGGATCGAGATTCAAAGCTCTAACGATATGCCGCTGGGCGGCCGGCCCGTGCTGATCGACTACGATTTGGCCACTACGGCCCTGGGAGCCGTAAACAGAACGGAGCGGCTGCCGATGCCGTTTAACAACGTGATGTTGTCGAAAGACAAAAAGTTTGTTTTCAAGGTGAAGAACACCGCGGCATCTGCGCAGACTTTGAGCCGGGCAAACAGTCAGGTTGAAATTGATGTTACGAAGCAGCTTGTATAGTGTAAGGGGCCATCTGGCCCCTTAAATCAAAAGGGAAATCATGAGATCAAGCGAATTTGAAAGATTTGAAAATGTAGCATATCCCTATGTTTTTCGGAAGGCCATACCTCCCGGAGCACAAGGAGTTATATCCGTGCCGCTCACCGGACACGGATATGTGACAAAGTGCATGATCAACTTTGCAGTTGGTGAGAACGGCACGCTGCACCTGCGGCCGTATGTAATGCATCCCGGAGAGCTGCTTAACGACCTGATCAAGTATCCTCCGGAAGGAGATCAGTATATATCCGGTGATGGAAACACATATGAGCTTGCCTGCTATCAGGAAGTTGAAAACCATACCGAGCTTCGGGTATGGTACGAAAACACCGGAGCCCCGGACACAGCAGACAGTCAGCTCATAGTGGATATCATCGTACAGTATGATGCGATCATTGAGCCGCGTAACGTGATAGGGTAGGTGATGTTGAGATGGCTGGTAAAAAGATTTTTTTGGGCAAAATGATCGAGGCTTTACAAAATGATATAACAACAGTAGTATCAACTTTGAATCAGCATTCCGCAGAGCTTAACAAGATAAATCATACAGTTTCGCAAGGCATAAACACAGTAAATGTAAGGCCGGGAAGCACAAATGTTATAACCTTTGTGCATGGAGAGATAAATCTGAATGGATCATCTACGAGTTGGTCATACGAAGAAAAAAGTGGAATCCTTTTACGCAGTATGGCCGATGGCGCAGTTACCATAAATTGCAACATAAAGGCATCTGGAATATACGGTTCCCAGGCAAAAATAGGAATCGGCACTGATCCCACAAACATCTTTGCAAGCACAACGATCGGCGGATCCTTCGGTAACTATGTTCCCGTATCGTTTAATGTTCCGGTTAAATCCGGGACGCTACTCAAACTATACGCGTGGACGGGAAAAGAAATCGGCTTTTATATGCAAGCGAACAGCTTTAATATACGGTATGACCTGGTGGATATCGTAAATGAAGGGGCATTTGTTAACTCTTAAAAAAGGAGAAAAAATATGAACGCAATGGAGATTGAAAAGAAGTATCAGGAAAAAAAAGCGGAGATGATGAGAAAGTATAACGCAAACATCATGAGCTTTTCGAATCATCACGGAGTAGATAGCTCCGTGGCCTGGGATATGCTGTTTTTCAACGCCAAAATGATGGCGGCGGGAACAAAAAAAGAGATCATCGCAGGCGGCGGAAAGATCAACCAGGCGGAGCTACTAAAGGACTATGCCGTGCTGGCGGATCTGATCCGGCAGCAGAAAGGAAATTATTAATCAAAAGATCGTTGTATTTGATTAATAGTTAAAAAAGGGGGAAAAAGATGGCTATTCTTTTGGCCAACAAAGACGGAAGCAGCAATGCCAAGCCCGGCGATGTGGTAGTCACTGGTGGAGGCATATTCCGCAAAAACGCAGACGGAACAAGCACGAAGGTTTCCGCACTGCCCACGGCAGGAGGGAAAACCTCTGACTATAACATAGTCACAAACGTTTGGAGGGAAATGACCGGCACTGGAGCATATACACCAGCGCCGGGCGCCTCTGCATATTCGGCGGGATCTGCGGCAAACTCAAGCAACCCGATTGCGGAGGCGCTAAATGATCCTCAGGTGTTTGACAGTAGCTGGAATTATGACAACTTCACAGGATCCGGCTCTGGAAGCGGAGCCTTATACACTGGGCAAACACTGAATTTTGGCAATATAGCGGGATATGCGATCGTGGGCTTGGTGCTACTCGCTGTCCTTGACAAGCTGATCGGGGGCGGTCACTGATGGCCTCGTTTAGAAATCGGTATGACTATATTTTTGAAAACCCATCATTTAAGAAAGAGAAGGAGCGACTATCTAAAACAAATGCAGGAAAAGCGATAAATGCCGCTTATGATACTGTTACGGCTCCATTTGACTTTATTCTATGGATGAGGGAAAACTGGCAAATAACAATCGTCGCCGCGATTGCAATTATCGTATTGATGAAAAGGTAGCTTCGTGATAATGTTTAATTAAAAACGGAGGTACTGAAATGAACATTGATGATTTCACAGCGAATTTGGGACAAATTGTCTATTGGGCGCCGATTTTTATGCTTGTCGTTTTTGCGATAACAGGCGTATCGCTTTTGCTCATATGGTCACTACATACAAAGGTTGATGCGCTAATTATTGAAAATCAAAAAGTTGACTTTAAACTTGAACGGATTCAGGAAACGCTCAAGGAACTTAAAGAAATGAGGGAAAAAGATGGATCAAATGGTTAATGCGGTGATGAGAGGTATCACGGCTGCCGCGAGCTACTTTGTGGCGGCTGTCAGTCTTGCGATCAAAAATCCGCTTTTTTTAGGACTTACTATACTGATGCTGATCAGCGGCGGTAAATCGCTGAAGTTGGGGCGGATCGTATCCGTCAAAGGATAGCGTATGGCGGAATTAAAAGCGCTTCCATATGCCCCTTTGCGCATAACATCGCTATATGGAAAGCGTTCAGCCCCTACCCCCGGAGCTACTACGTGGCATTCTGGCATTGATATCGGCCGCGATAGATCAAAGTATCGGGGATCAGACGGTGGGCCCGTGATGGCGGCTGCGGCTGGGGCGGTTAGCAGCAGTTTCTATAGTAAATCCCGCGGATGGGTAGTGATGATAGACCACGGCGGAGGGATAAAAACGCTATATCAACATCTACTTACACAAGGGATAAAAGCTGGAAAAAAAGTAGCGGCTGGACAGGAGATAGGGCGCATGGGTTCAAGCGGTATCAGCTCCGGGGTGCATCTGCACTTCGAAGTGCTTGTTGATGGTGTCAACGTGGATCCGCTGCCACTTCTTATGATGATCGCCGAAAATGGCAAAATGATGGAAAACATGGAAAACATATACAAAACGATGACGGACGTGCCGACATGGTGTCGCCCAGCGATAAGCGCCATGGTCGATATGGGAGGGATCACTCCGGCCGCTGATGGCAGCATAAACATCACGGAAAGCATGGCGCGCATATATACGTCTTTTCACAAGATCGGCCTGTTAGATGCTGCAAAGGCGATCAGGTCCGCAGGAAGGGGATAGACACATGGAAGATATCACTATGACGGGCTTACAGATGCTCACAAGCTACGGCGCGCTGGGTGTATGCTGCGTTTATTTTATGTTTAAAGACTGGGTAAAGGCGAAAGAAACGGACAGAGTAATCGAAAGATCAACAGAAGCGATTCAGGAGTTTTCCGCAGCCATGGTCCTTTGTAATCGGAATGGAGCCGTCAAATGAGTTCCGGCCTTGGCTTTACTATGCCTGTATCCGGGAAAATAACAAGCCCGTTTGGCATCCGCAGAGCGCCACGAGCTGGCGCTACCGTGAAGCATGAAGGAATAGATATCGCCGTTCCGGTGGGAACGCCTGTAAAGTCAGCACTGGGCGGAGTGGTCAAAAAAACAGGATCCACATCTGCGCAGGGAACATATATAGTAGTAGATCACGGCGGAGGCTTGGAGAGTGTGTACAAGCATTTAAGCCATGTTACGGCGAAAGTCGGAACGGCTGTAAATGAAGGTGATATGATCGCGCGGAGCGGGAATACAGGCGTATCTACTGGGCCGCATTTAGAATTCCAGTTGATCCGGAACGGTACGCCGATCGATCCAATGAGTTTCACAAAAGAATCAGCCGCAGCTTATAGCTTATCATCCGGTCATTTTTTGGAGCAGGTAGACAGCAGCACGATTCTTCAGACGGTCAAAAAATACTGGTGGATCATCGCTGGAGGGCTGGTAGTCGCCGCGATTATTAGATGACTTTTAGAGGCCCCATTCAATGGGGCCTCTTTTAGTGTCTAAAAGAGAATAAAGGAATTTTTTGAAAAAATGGTATAAAATACAGATTGAAAAATGAGTGGGGGGGTGGTATCTTAAGAATAAGTAAATATTCAGCGGTTTGCCGAATGCCTTTTATTCAGGCTATCTATTCCTAAAATCATAATTTTGGGAATAGATATGGCTTGCCGGACACCTCTCTTGAATATTTTAGAAAAAAACTAAGCTCCCGTTTTGCGTTGTAAGAGATCTCTCTTAGCAACGGCACTGCTGTTTTCTATCGGTTAATGGTGATATGGTTATAATATGGATGTTGGATTCCGCATTCTATTTTTCGATCTGGATGCAAATAAGCCATATCTACCTTTGTTAGCTCTGTACCGGCACAAGGATGACCTGGCCCGGATAAATAGAATCTGCAGTAATTTCATTGATGCGGCAGATCTGATGGATCAGCTCCCGGATATCCTGTGATCCGTCAGTATAGTCCGATGCAATCTCCCACAGGGTGTCACCGGATGCGATGACAACCTGATCCATGGTTTTGGCGGTTAGACTGCTGACATCACCCAGGCCCATCAGCAGGTTCATACCGGTGGCCAACAACAGCAACAGGAGTATCACAAAAAAGATAAACCTGGGCCTGGATTTAATGCGGTACAGTTTTCCTCCTACTGACATTTCCCCCACTTCCCTTCCCGTTTTTTATCGAACATTTGTTCTTAATTCGCATTCTATCAGAACAGGTGTTCTCTGTCAATCCCTTTTAGAACATTTGTTCTTTTTAAAAAGGGATATGGCATATGCATGTATGATTGGCATAGTGTGATTGAGATAGAGGATGTATAGAACGGGTCTCCTGACAGGATGTGTAGCACTGACAGAACTGACAATAGGCGATAGAAATGATAAAGATGATAAAAGACGTCGGAAAACGATCAGGAAATGACAGGAAAAAATAGGAATCGGAGCGGGTTAGGATATTAGGATATGTACAATTTTTATTGTTCTTTTTTTCTCATCCGCGCTTTCTCCTCCCCTCCTCCCTTCCGGGATCCCTCCGGCCGGCTTTCGTCTTCGGACCGTTTTGCGCAAGGATTGCTTTTTCGTAGAGCTGCTCTTTTTTCCCCAAGATCTTTTCCCGGAAAAGAAAGCCGGTAATAAAAGCGGCGACAAAGGCCAGAGACAGGAGCACCACTCCCAGATAGCTGCCGGTTTTGAGCATGCTGCCGATCATCACGCCGCCGGCCATAGCCGGAAGCCGTCCCGCCATGGACAACAACAGGAAGAAACGAATATCCAGATCGGATATCCCCGCCGCATAGGTCATGGCATCCTTGGGGATCCCCGGCACCAGATAAATCAGAAAAAGGATCAGCAGGCCCTTTTTGCTCTGAAGGCGGCGGACAGCTTTTTGGGTCCTTTCTTTTCCGATGATGAAATGGATAGCATCCTTTCCCAGAAAGCGGGCCAGATAGAAGGTAATCACCGTGCCTAGCAGCATACCGCCAAAGGTAAGAAGAGTACCCAGCCAGAATCCGAAGACATATCCGCCGGCCAGTTGAATGGCCTGTCCCGGAATAATAAAAATCAGAATCTGTACCGCCTGGATCCCAAAGTAAACCAGGGCGCTGGCCGAGCGGTATTCCTCCAGGAACCCATTGACCGACTCCAGGCTGTCAAAGGTCTGAAGCAAATCCTGCTGGCGGTAGAGGATATAGACGGGCACGCCGATCAGTACCACCAGAAACAGGACCAGCTTCAGAATGGCAATGGCCGGCTTTCCTGTGGCGCTCTTTTGCTTGTCCTGTTGTTTCATTCTCGCTCTCCATCGTTCTCCGAAAAAACAGGGCCGGTGGGGAAAGGCCGCAAAATCACAGCTGAACCAGACCTTTTTCCACCAGTGCCTGAAGGGCCTTGATGACGCCGAACCTGGCGTGGTCGTAGGTCAATCCTCCCTGAAAATAAACGATATAGGGTTCTCGGATGGGAGCATCGGCGCTCAGCTCGATGGAAGAGCCCTGGATAAAGGCGCCGGCAGCCATAACTACGGGATCCTCATACCCCGGCATATCCCAGGGGACCGGCGTCACGTGGGCATCGATAGGAGCAGCGGCCTGGATTCCCTGACAGAAGGCCACCACCTTTTCGGCAGATCCCAGCCGCACCGCCTGAATGATATCGCTCCGCTCCTCCCGGGGCAGAGGGCATACAGGATATCCGAGATTTTCAAACACCTGGCCGCAGAGGATCGCACCCATCACGGCGCCGGTTACTGTCTGCGGGGCCAGAAACAGCCCCTGAAGCATGGTCCGGGTCTGCCCGAAGGTGAGCCCGCACTCGCCACCGATTCCCGGAGAGGTCATGCGATAGGCGATCTTCTCAATGAGATCTCGCCGCCCTGCCACATAACCGCCGGACAAGGCCAGGCCGCCCCCCGGGTTCTTGATGAGGGAACCGGCCAACACGTCGGCGCCCACCTCCGTAGGCTCCTCTACATCCAAAAATTCTCCGTAACAGTTGTCCACCATGCAGACGATATCGGCGCGGATGGCTTTCACGAAAGCTGCCCATTCCCGAATTTCCTCGATGGTCATGGCCCGGCGCCAGCCGTAGCCGGTGGCCCGCTGTAGGGAAACCATCCGGGTAGCGTTGGAAATGGCCTTTTCCAGCGCAGCAAAGTCGATCCCGCCCCCCGCCGCCAGCTCGACCTGCCGGTAGGAAATACCAAATTCTCGAAGGGATCCCTTCCCCTCTCCCCGGATGCCGATCACCTCCTCTAAGGTATCGTAGGGGGCCCCGGTGCAGTAAATCAGTTCATCTCCCGGCCGCAGGATACCGGCCAGAGTCAGGGTCAGCGCGTGAGTGCCGTTGACGATCAGGGGCCGCACCAGCGCAGCCTCCGCGCCGAAGATTTCCGCGTACACCCGTTCCAGTGCGTCCCGGCCCGGGTCATCGTATCCGTAACCCGTATTCCAGGCGAAATGCCGGTCGGCAATCTGATGCTTTTGAAAGGCTCGGAGCACCTTGTACTGATTGTATGCCCGCCGGTCCTCCAACTCCCGGAAGATGTCGGATACCTGTTCCTCCGCCTGTCGGATCAAGGTCAGCACCCGAGGATCAATACCCAGATGCTCCGTCAGATAGCTGCTTGTATCGCGTTTCATTTTCCATCTTCCCTTTCTATTTCCCATTCCATGCCCTTGACCAGCTCTCGCTTGACGTTTTTTCTGTGGGCAGCATACAGCTGGGTCGTCGTAACCTGCTCGTGGTCCAGCAGGGCCTGGACGTCAAAGATCGAATTCCCCCGGCCGATGAGGCTGGTGGCCGCCGTGGCCCGCAGCTTGTGAGGACTGTATCCGGAGCGGCGGTCGGTCTGAAGGCCGATGGCAGTATATTTTTTGACCAGCTCCCGGATCTGACGCTCCGTCATCCGCTTCCCCTGAAGGCTCAGAAAAAGGGCATCCTCCTCCCCTGCTCCCGCCGGCACCACAGCGGGACGCTCCTGACT
Source organism: Bacillota bacterium (assembly GCA_041836105.1). GTDB lineage: Bacteria > Bacillota > Clostridia > Peptostreptococcales > Anaerovoracaceae > UBA5559. The sequence continues at coordinate 10,298 of JBGYKY010000092.1, forward strand.
CAAATATTCATCCAGCACCCTCCGGACCGAACGATTAAGCGGCATAACCGATTCCTTTCCCCGCTTCCGATAGACGATAAATTCATCCCGGGTGAAATGAAAGGATGAAAGGTTCAGCTGCTGCAGCTCGGAAAGCCGCAGGCCGTAGGTGAGAAACAGGATCAGGATAGCCTTGTCCCTCTTCTTTGTCTTTTCCCAGAATTGAAGCTCCTTTTTGGTCAGCCCTCCCCCGCTTTCCACGTTATCCAGCATAATCATGACTTCGTGGTCCTGGAGAGCCTTAATCTCCCGTTCCCCCGGCTTGGGCACCCGGATCGGATCAAAGCTGTCGGTAATATTTTTATTCATCAGCTCATCCCGATACAGGAATTTAAACAGCACCGACAGCGAAGACCTTTTTCTGGCCAGAGATCGCTGCTGGTTCTCATAGATACAGATGCTCTTCCCCGTTTCTACCCGGTAGCGCCTGCAATAGTCCAGAAACAGATTAACATCGACGCCCCGGATCCGATCAAATTCCTCCTGGGTGATATCCCGGGGCTCCGGGCCTTGACAGATGTCCGTTTCTCGGATCAGGTACTGGCAGAAAAACCGGATATCCCGCAGATAGGCCAGCCGGGTCATGGGGAGCACATTCCCTCTCAGATAGGCAAAAAATCCTCGCATAAACCGGGGGAGCGCCTCCTCGATGGACAGGCTCGCCTCCGTGACAGCGGCTTCCTTTTCCAGGATGTTGTACGGCTTATCGCTTTTGTTGTGGATTTTTATACGCTTACTCCCTTTTCCTCGGTCCATCGTTCTATTTCCCTCCGGATTTCCTTTTCCTCTCCGCAGTACGGGGAAAGATCCAGCCAGTGCACGTCGTCGTAGCGTCGAAACCAGGTCAGCTGCCGCTTGGCGTAATTCCGCGTGTTCTGCTGGATTTGGGTCACCGCCTCCTTTAGGGTACAGGTGCCCTTTAGGTGAAGGATCAGTTCCTTATAGCCGATGCCCTTCATGGAAATATCGTCTTCTGTCAACCCCATCTCCATCAGGCCCCGAACCTCCTCCAGCAATCCCTCTTCCATCAGCATCTCTACCCGTCGATCGATCCGATGATAGAGCTCCTGCCGATTCCTGGTGAGCCCCAGCACCCGGCAGGAATACAGGTTCGTCTTCATAAAAGACTCCCGGAAGGGGCGGATGGTTCCCCCCTGGCGGAGGATTTCCAGGCAGCGGATAATCCGTTTCAGGTTTCCGGGATGGAGATGCTCCGCTGCGACAGGGTCTTGCTCCGCCAGCAGTCGGTGAACGGCCTCCCGCCCTTCCCGCTCGGCCAGCGCCTCCATTTCCCGTCGGAACGCCGGATCTCCGGGCGAAGCGGTAAAATCCATATCGTAGAGGATAGAATGCACATAGAGGCCGGTCCCTCCCGACACAACAGGGATTTTCCCCCGCCGTAAAATGTCCCGGATAGCGGTTCGCGCCAGCTTCTGATATTCGGCCACGGAAAAGGGCGCCCGAGGATCCAGAAAGTCTACCAGGTGATGAGGGACCCGCGCTCTCTCTTCCCGGGTCGGTTTAGCGCTGCCGATATCCATGTACCGGTACAGCTGCATGGAATCGGCAGAAACCACCTCTCCCCCCACCGCCTCGGCCAGCCACAGAGAGCAGGCCGTCTTCCCCACTGCCGTGGGCCCGCAGAGGATCAGAACCTCCTTTTGTTTCATTTTGCGCAGTGCTCCCTTCTGTCCGATTGCGCAGCTTACCTTCCCATTTCTCCGGATTTCTCTGCGCTTGCCCGGTTCTCTTGTCCGATGCACTATACCCGCTTAAACATCCGCTCGATTTCCTGTTTGCTCATACGGATCAGAGTAGGACGTCCGTGGGGGCAGCTATATGGATTTTCACATCGAAACAGGTCCAGGATCAGCCGCTTCATCTCCTCCGGCCGCAGAGCATCTCCCGCTTTTACCGAGCTTTTGCAGGCCCGGGCTACCAACCGTTCCCGCATGGCCGGATTGGCCAGATCGGCGTTCTCATGAGCATTTTCCACCAAAAGATGGAGAAAATCCCGGGCTTCCTGCAGGGAAAGGAATCCGGGGACACCGGTTACCCGCAAATCCCTGGGGCCAAATTCCTCGGCTTCATAGCCCAGCTCCACCAGAAACCTGGTCCAGTCCTCCATCTGGACCCTTTCTCCGTAGGAAAGGCCCAGGATCATCGGCGTCAACAGCTGCTGGACCGCGATCGGTTCACTATTCTTCCGACGAATCAGCCTTTCGTAAGTGATCCGTTCATGCGCGGCATGTTGATCAATCATATAAAAATGCTGCCCGTCGGAGGCCAATAGATAGCTGGAAAACACAGCGCCCAGCGGGATGATCTCTTCACCCTCCGCGCCTCTGGCAACCGGTGGAACCGGAGCGTCCGAGGGTTCGTTTCCCTCCGGGCCGGCAGTATCGACAGCAAAGACCGTGCTAGGGTCCCCATCGGGATGATCGCCGGGCTCTCTATTCGCAGCCGGCTCTGCCGTTCCATCATGAAAAAGCTCCTCCCGCTCACGCACCCGAAGCGCTGCTTCCTGAGCCTCGGCCTCCCTGATATTTGACAATATTTTTTTTATGTCAACCTGTTCTCCGTCACTTACCTTTGGACGGGGCCGTCCCGCGGGTATACCGGGGGCTGCATTCAGTGTATCCAGGGCTTGCCTTACGGCTCGGGCTACGAAGGCGCACACCTGCTGTTCTTCCTCAAATCGAATTTCCTTTTTGTTGGGATGAATATTGACATCCAGCTTTTCCGGGTCGGCCTCCAGAAAAAGAAAGGCCAGTGGAAAGCGCCCCTCAAACATTTTTTCCCGATACGCCTCATCCACGGCCTTGTCCAGGACTCTGCTGACAATGCTCCGGCCGTTGACAAAATAAATCTGATGCTTTCGGCTGGCTTTGGTAAAGGAGGGCTTCGAAATATAGCCGGACAACTGATACCCCGCGTCCTGAACGTTCACAGGAAGCAGCTGATCCTGCACCGCCTTATCGTAGATGGTCAGAATATTTCGGAACCGGTCTCCATCGCCGGGTGTGGAAAACAGCACGTTTCCATTATTGATAAACCGGATCCGGCACTGATGATAGGCCAGGGCAATCCGGGACATGAACTCGGTGATGACCGCTGTTTCCGCTCCGTCGGATTTCATAAATTTCAGGCGGGCCGGCGTATTGTAGAACAGATCCTCTACCACCAGCGTGGTTCCTTCGGGGCAGCCCGCGGACCGCTGATCCAGCAGCTGGCCTCCTGCAACCCGAAGCAGGGTCCCGGCTTTCTCCGACGCCCGGCGGGTCACCATCTCCACCCTGCTGACCGCTGCAATGCTGGACAGGGCCTCCCCTCGGAATCCCAGGGTTTGAATGCGCTCCAAATCCTCTGCTCGGCGGATCTTGCTGGTAGCGTGGCGAAGGAAGGCCAAGGGCGCTTCCTCCGGCCTCATGCCCTCCCCGTTATCGGATACGCGGATATAGGTCTTCCCGCCGTTCCGGATTTCTACCACCAGCGAATCTGCACCGGCGTCCAGAGCGTTCTCCACCAGCTCCTTCACAATGGACAGAGGGCGGTCCACCACCTCACCGGCTGCAATTTTATCGGATACTTCCCGGGATAAAATCTGAATCATGTTACCGCCGCCTTTAGCTCTTCGAGAATGCGAATGGCCTGGGATGGGGTCACCTCCATCAGGTCCAGCTGCCGGAGGCGCCGGACCAGGGCCGCGCCTTCCGGACTTTCCGTAAAAAAGGAGAGCTGGGCTTCCTCCGGCACGGCCAGTGCTGCCGATGCCGCTGCTCCAGCCACCCCCGCTCCCCCGGAGGGCATAGGCGGCCCGGAGGAAACGAAGGCCCCCGCCGCTTCGAATCGGCTGACGGGTTCAGACCGCATCCTTTCCCCTTCGGCCCCTTCTTCCAGTTCCCGCAGCTTGGATTCAGCTGCCGTGAGCACCGGCTCCGGCACGCCTGCCAACCGCGCCACGTGGATGCCGTAGCTCCGACTGGCGCTCCCCTCCACGATCTTGTGGAGAAACACGATGGTCCCGTTTTCCTCCGCCACGTCCACGTTCAGGTTCCGAACGCCCGGCAGCCGGTCGGCCAGCACTGTCAGCTCATGATAGTGTGTCGCGAACAGCGTTCTGGCTGCCAGCTCCCGCCGGCACAAATGCTCCGCCGCCGCCCAGGCGATGGACAGTCCGTCATAGGTACTGGTCCCCCGCCCGATTTCATCCAGCAGGATCAGGCTCCGCCGGGTGGCTCCGCGGAGGATATAGGCCAGCTCGCTCATTTCCACATAAAAGGTGCTCTGCCCCTGCGTCAGGTTATCGGATGCACCGATCCTGGTAAAAATCCGATCGACCAGGCCGATCTCCGCCCGCTGGCAGGGCACAAAGCAGCCGATCTGCGCCATCAGCACAATTAAGGCCGTCTGCCGCATGTAGGTGGATTTCCCGGCCATATTGGGACCGGTAATCAGCAGCAGGCTGGATCCTTCTCCATCCAGATACGTATCGTTGGAGACAAAAATCCCATGGCGAATCATCTGCTCCAGCACCGGGTGGCGGCCCTTTTCAATCAGCAGCCGATCCCCTTCCGTCACCACAGGCTTGACGTATCCGTTCCGGGCGCCGGTTTCTGCAAAGGACAGGAGGGCGTCCAGCTCGGCGACAGCCCGGGAGGTCTGCTGTATTTGGGGGATATGCCCCTTTATGTTTTCTCTCAGCTCCTGAAACAGCTGATATTCCAGCTGATTGATTTTGGTTTCCGCGTTCAGCACCAGCTGCTCCATCTCCTTAAGCTCCGGGGTAATGAAGCGCTCGCAGTTGGCCAGGGTCTGCTTCCGGATGTAGCTGTCGGGGATCAGGTCAAAATAGGACCGGGTAACCTCCAAATAGTATCCGAACACCTTGTTGAAGCCAACCTTCAGGTTTTTAATCCCCGTTCGCTCCCGCTCGGCTGCCTCCAGCCCGGAGATCCACTCCTGTGCGTGGCGGATTGATTCCTTCATTTCGTCAAGCTGAGGCGAATAGCCGGCACGGATCAGACCGCCCTCCCGCAAAGCCAGCCCGACATCCTCACGGATGCCGCGCCGGACCATCTCCCGCACCGAAGCCAGATCGGACATATCCTCCGACAGCTGCTCCAGCATCCGGCTCCCGCAGCCCCGGAGGGCTGCCTTCACATCCGGCAGGACTGCCGTGGATTGCTCCAATGCCAGCAAATCCCGGCCGTTGGCATTGCCGAAGGCGATCCTGCCCGCCAGCCGTTCCAGATCGTACATTTGTTTCAGAAGCTCCCGAAGATCGTTTCGAAGCAGCACCTCCACCGTCAGGGTTTCCACCCCGTCCAGGCGGAGACGGATTTCCTCCGGGCGATTCAGAGGCTCCCGAATCCACTGACGAAGCTTTCGGCATCCCATGGCCGTTTTTGTTTTGTCCAGCACCCCCAGCAGGGAACCCTGAACCCTTTTGTCAAAAAGGGTTTCCGTCAGCTCCAGATTGCGGATAGTGGCCTTGTCCAGCACCATATGACTGCCCAAGCTGCAATATTCTACCCGGTTCAAGTGCTCCAGAGGCTGCTTTTTGCTTTCAAACAGATAGGCCAGCAGATTGGCTAGGGCTCCCCGGTTTCCGGGGCTCTCGGGGATCCCCAGATTTTGAAGGGAGGCAACGCCAAACTGCCGTTGAAAGAGGCCCTCTGCCGCACTCTCGGAGGAAAAGGCGGAAGGCAGCACGTGGACGAAGGCATCGGTCTCGGCGCGGATCCCCTCCGACCCTATCGCAGCTTCTATCTCCGGATTGAGCAGGATCTCCCTGGGACGGATCCCCGCCAGCTGGTTCAGCAGCTCCGCAGCGCCGTCCCGGAGGGACAGGTCCGTCAAAAAGAGCTCCCCCGTAGAAATATCCGAATAGGCCAGGCCCAGGTGTTCCCCTGCCAGAAAAAGAGAAGCCAGATAATTGTTTTCCTTCTCGTTGAGCATGGTCTGATTCACCAGGGTCCCGGGAGTCAGGATCTGAGTGACCTCTCGGCGGACGATGCCCTTGGCCTGCGCAGGGTCCTCCACCTGCTCACAGATGGCGACCCGGTAGCCCTTTTCTACCAGGCGGGCGATATAAGCATCGGCCGAATGATAGGGGACGCCGCACATGGGCGCCTTTTCCTCCTGCCCCGCATTCCGGGCGGTCAGGGTGATCTCCAGCTCTTTGGATGCCAGGAGGGCATCATCGAAAAACATTTCATAAAAATCGCCCAGACGGAAAAACAGGATGCAATCCCGATGCTGTTCTTTTATTTCCATGTACTGGGTCATCATGGGTGAAAGCGCCATACGGTACGTCCTTTGTTTCGTTTCAAAAAATCGATCAGGCCCGCTTTTTGTAAGCCTCCAGCGCCTGCCGGATGATTTCGATGCTTCGCCTCAGATCCTCCTCCTTCAGAACATAGGCAATCCGCATTTCGCTCTTTCCTAATCCCGGCGTGGCATAAAAGCCCTCAGCGGGAGCAAACATCACCGTTTCTCCCCGATAGTCGAATTCCTCCAGCAGCCAGATCAGAAACTCTTCGGCATCCGGAACCGGCAGCCTGCAGGTAACATAAAAGCTGCCGCCGGGTATTTCGCAGACCACGCCCTCAATGCTGCGAAGCCCTTCGCACACCACATCTCGACGCCGCTGATATTCCCGGCGGACCTCATCAAAATAGGAAGGGTCCAGCCGATAGAGGGCAATGGCGCCCAATTGCTCCAGGGTGGCGGCACAGAGGCGGCCCTGAGCCAGCTTCATCAGATTGGCGTACAGCTCCCGATTTTTGGTGATCACGCAGCCTACCCGGGCTCCGCAGGCGCTGAACCGCTTGGAAATGCTGTCCACAATGATCACCTGATCCGCTGCGTCTTCAAACTGCCCGAAGCTGGTCATTTCTCTGCCGTCGTATACAAACTCCCGATACACCTCGTCGGCGATAATGAACAGGCCGTTTTCCTTGGCCAAATCGCAGATCATCCTCATCTCATCCCGAGTCAGGATAGTACCGGTGGGGTTTCCCGGATTTGTCAGGAGGATCCCCTTGGTTTTAGGACGGATCAGCGACCGGATCCGTTCCCGGTCCGCATAGTGATAGCCTGTTTCCGCCGTGGTGGACAGAGGACAGATCACTCCGTCGGCCATGGCAATGAAGGTTCCGTAATTGGTATAGTAGGGCTCGGGCACGATAATCTCATCGCCCGGATCCAGAATGGCGGAAAGGACAAAGGTCAAGGCCTCGCTGCCCCCGGTGGTGATCAGGATGTTTTCCCTTCCGTAATCCATACCGTATCGCCGGTAATAATCCGAGATGGCCTCGATCAGGTCGGGCACCCCTTCCGACGGGGCGTATTCCAGGACCCTTCGGCTAAAGCTGCGGATCTCTTCCATAAACGTCTCCGGGGTCTGGATATCCGGCTGGCCGATATTCAGGTAATAAACTTTTTTTCCCTCTGCCGCTGCCCGGTTTGCATATGTATAGAATTTCCGAATCGCCGAATGCTTGATCCCCAATACTCTTTTTGCCAGTTTCACAAGGCGTACCTCCCTATTCTCCGGCTCCTGCGCCCAATGCTTTGTGGGCGCGGGATACCGTCTCCCGGACCGCTGTGGAAAAGTCCATCTCCTCCCCCGGTTCCTTCTTGAAATACAACAGATATTCGATATTCCCCCTGGGCCCCGTTATCGGTGAATAAATCAGACCGCAGGGATATAGCCCCTTGTCCGCTCCATATCCCGCCACCGCCTCGACCACCTGCCGGTGTACCGCGGGATCCCGGACGACGCCCTTTTTCCCCACCTGTTCCCGCCCGGCTTCAAACTGTGGCTTGATGAGACATATTATACCACCCTCCGGCTTGAGCAAATCAGCGGCCACCGGCAAAATGTGCTTCAGGGAAATGAAGGAAACATCAATACTGATAAAGTCCAGTTTTTCGTGGATTCTGGCAGAATCCAGATACCGGATGTTTTCTTTTTCCATGTTGATGACCCGGGGATCGATCCGAAGCCGATAGTCCAGCTGACCGTACCCCACATCCATAGCGTACACCCGGGCAGCGCCTTTTTGAAGCATACAATCGGTGAAGCCGCCGGTGGAGGCTCCCATATCGGCGACCACATATCCGGACAGATCCGGCTGAAAAGCCTCCAGGGCCTTTTCCAGCTTCAAACCGCCGCGGCTCACGTAGGGACAGCGATCCCCTCGAACCGCGATCTGCTGCTCCTCCCGGACCGTGGTTCCGGCCTTATCAACCCGCTGCTGATCCACGTATACCTGTCCCGCCATAATAGCCGCCTTGGCCTTTTCCCGGGACGGGAAAAAGCCCTTCTGCACCAGCATTGCGTCCAATC
>JBGYKY010000093.1:0-7087 GCA_041836105.1 Bacillota bacterium
CGCGTTTTTGTCGTTCACCGTTATTTTATGGAGAGAAAGGAGTGTTTTTCTATGGCTGAGAAAAAGCTGGAACGCCAGGAACTAAAGAAGGCGCTGGGGCTCAAGGATGTAGTGGCCCTGGCGTTTGGCACCATGATCGGCTGGGGCTGGATCATGCTGGCCGGAAAGTGGGTGGAGCTGGCTGGCGTGTGGGGTGCTGTCATAGCCTTTGTGATCGGCGGTATTTTATGTATTTTTGTCGGTATTTGTTATGCAGAGCTGACCCCCATGCTGCCCCTGGCCGGCGGCGAGCTGGTCTTTTCTTATCGCGGGCTGGGATACAACGCTTCCTATATCACCGGATGGTTTATCTGCTTGGCGTATCTGGGTGTGGCCTGCTGGGAGGGCCCTGCTCTGGCGGCAGCCATTGCCTATCTGCTGCCCTTCCCCATGGTAGGATATATCTGGACGGTGGCAGGGTTTGATGTGTACGTCAGCTGGGTGCTGGTAGGTGTCATCGGCGGCGCTGTCCTGACCTTCCTGAATTATCGGGGAGTCAAGGCCTCTGCCATCTTTCAGACCATGGCGACCGTAGCCATGGCCATCGGTGGCATCTGTTTTCTTTTCGGTTCCATTGCGACCGGAAGCGTGGAAAACATGATCCCCAGCTTTACCGGCGTTTCGGGATTGGTGGCCGTGCTGCTGATGGTTCCCGCCATGTTCGTGGGCTTTGACGTTATTCCCCAAGCGGCGGAGGAAATGAATATTCCGCTCAACAAAATCGCGAAGGTCCTGATCATTTCCATCTGTATGGCAGCCCTGTGGTACATGCTGATGATCGTCAGCATTTCGCTGGCGGCTCCCTGGGACTTCCGTCACAACGCCGGGATTCCGGTTGCGGAGTCCTTCGCCTACACGATGAATCATCCCTTCTTCGGAAAATTTATGATTGTAGCGGCAATGTGCGGGATCCTGACCAGCTGGAACGGATTTATCATCGGAACGACCCGCGTCCTCTTTGCCATGGGCCGGGCCAGAATGATTCCCATGGCGTTCGCTCAGGTGCACCCCAAATACGGGACGCCGACGGCGGCTGTTCTGCTGGTAGGATTCTTTACCGTCATTACCCCGCTGCTGGGCCGGGCTGCTCTGGTATGGTTCGTAGATGCCGCGGCCTTTGGAACCGTAGTAGCCTACTTCATGGTTTCCTTCTCCTACATTGCCCTGCGCAAAAAGGAGGCAAATCTGGAGAGGCCCTACAAGGCCCCCGGCGGGTACATCCCCGGCGTGCTGGCGGTACTGGTTTCCGGGTTTTTCCTCTACCTGTACCTGCCCGTCGGCCCCGGCGCTCTGACCAAGGAGGAGTGGATCCTCTGTGCCGTTTGGCTGGTGCTCGGCGTGATTTTCTACATCATTGCGCAGGCACGCTACGGCAGGGTGCCCAATGATGAGATGGATTACCTGATGTTTGGCGAAAAATATACGCGCTACCCCGTTCCGGGACGGAAGGAGTAGCCGCAGCTTTTCCGTGTGACAGAAGAGAAGCATCCCTTTCCAATGAGGCAAGGGGCAGCACCGGCCTCCTCACGAGGCCGGTGCTGCTGTATGGCGTCGGTATGGGAGGCCTCGCACATGAGGGCTGCACTGCATGGTGCGGGCCGGCGCGAGGATGGCATTGAGGATGGCATTGCTGATTGTTTCCGGGACAGAAATATGGTATACTGAAAAAAAAGGGTACAGCAGGAGGAGGTATGGACGATCAGAAGCGATTGGCTGATTATTGTAAGGCATCAATCCGGGATGATCTGGCGAGACAGCAGGGCACGGTCAACGCCATGATGGCGCCGGATTATCACAGTTGCAGCTTTGAAGAGGGCTGGATCATACTGACCTTCAAGGTGCAGCGGTGGGAGACCAACCGGATCGGTATCCTTCACGGGGGGATTACGGCGGGCGCTTTTGATTATACCATGGCCACCCTGGCCCGGTTTTATTCCCAAGAGAGCTTCACGCCCACCGTCAGCATGGAGATCAAGTATATCCGGCCCGTGGAGCTGGGGGATACCCTGCTGGTTAAGGCACAGACGGTGTCGGTAGGGAAGAAAATCATCCATCTGACGGCAGAGGGCCGAAGCGAAGAGACCGGAAAGCTGACAGCTTCCGGCGCAGGAATATTTTTCCGGAATGACAAGCGAAGCTGACAAATGCCAGCCGTCAAGGCAGAAACGGATTATAAAGGAAAGGAATGACCGCATGGAAAACAAATTGTATCGATCGGAGGACAACAAGATCCTTTTGGGAATCTGCGGAGGGATCGGAGAATATTTTAAGATAGATCCGGTAATCATCCGGATCGTTCTGGTGGTGCTGATTTTTGCCGGATTCTCCGGGATCCTGGCCTATTTTATCGCAGCTCTGATCATTCCCCGGCGTCCCGTTGGAATGGGTCCTTCGGGAACCGGCCCTTCGGGAACCGGTTCCTCGGGCACCGATGTCGGCACCATCTATGAGGAATACAGCTCCAAGTTCAACAGTGGAGATCACAACCGGTAAATCAGCAGGGTCAGCTGACCATCGTCGCAGCCGCCGATCCGGAGCTCCAGATCTCCCGGCAGGTCGGCGATCGTCGGGATCTGATCCAGGTCGATGAGCAGGTGCCGGTCGTCCACGTGCAGCAGGGGCTTAGACAGCAGACGGGCAGCGGTTTTTAGCAGCGGACCATTCAGCTGGGCAGCCCTGACCGCCAGCTTCTGCGCCATGCTCCCGTGGGGCACGGCGTTTTCGCGGAAGGAAGCAAGGAGCTTATGGCCGGAGGCGTTGAAGCGCACCTCCCGCAATTGGATCTCGTATTCCAGGGTCAGGGGGCCCAGCTGCCGAATGACGGCTTCGGCCCTGAGCAGGATCCGGTCCCGGCGGAACTGCACGCGATAATCGGTGATCATGTTCCGGCTCAGATCGAAGACGGCCTCCCGCAGATCTTCGGTAATCACCCTTTCCTGGAGGATCAGACGGCCCTTCCGGACGTCTTCCGCCTCCAGGCTCATGATCAGAGCGGCCAGTCCCGTTTTGTACTGCAGCAGGGAGGCAGCGAGAGAGAGAATGTCCTTCATAGGGGGTTCCTTTTCTTTTTGCTTTGTGTGGCTTGTGTGAAATGCGTATCCGATCCCGAGAGCGTTCAGCCTTCGGGATTTTCCTCATTATACCATTCAGAGGCGTTCTGTCAAGGATAACCGCTTTGAGCGTGCGTCTGCCGCTTCTGCTTGCTTAACCGCTGCCAATCGGGTAAAATAAGAGGCAAGACTTTGTCTGGAGGAAACATGAAAGACACGTTTGGGCGGGAGATTCGATATCTGCGGATTTCCGTGACCGATAAATGCAACCTGCGATGCAGGTACTGTATGCCGGAGGAGGGGGTGGCCGATCTGGGCCACGAAAACGTTCTGACCTACGAGGAAATCGTCCGGGCAGCGGAAGCGGCGGCGAAGCTGGGAGTCTCTAAGCTTCGGATCACCGGCGGAGAACCGTTGGTGCGGCGGGATCTGGCATCCCTGGTGGGGCAGCTCAGCCGGATTCCGGGGGTAGAGGAGGTGGCTATGACCACCAACGGCATTTTGCTTCCCCAATACGGTGAAGCCCTGAAAAAAGCAGGACTGAGGCGGGTCAATATCAGCCTGGATACCCTGCGGCACGGCCGGTACAGGGAGATTACGCGAGGTGGAGATCTGGATCAGGCCATTACCGGCATTAATGAAGCCGTTCGGGTGGGCCTGACGCCTGTCAAACTGAACGTTGTCATGATCAAAGGCTTCAATGACGACGAGGTTTTGGATTTTGTCCAACTGACTCTTCAGCACGACTACGAGGTGCGATTCATCGAGCTGATGCCGCTGGGCCGGGCGGAAAACCGCGACGCCGACAGATTTCTGTCCGGAGAGGAGATAAAAGCCCGACTGCCCCAGCTGATCCCGCTGGATAAAGGAGAGGGTGTTGCACAGAGGTACCGTTACCGTGGCGCTCGAGGAACGATCGGCTTTATCTCTCCCATCAGCTGCAGCTTCTGCCGGGAGTGCGATAAGCTTCGGATGACCCCTGACGGGAAGCTGAAAACCTGTCTGCATTCGGAAACCGAGATAGATCTGAAGGAGGCTCTCCGAGCAGGTGGGGATGAGGCAGTGGAACAGGCTTTGCGGAGGGCCATTGCCGGCAAGGAGGAGCGGCATCGGCTGGGCGTCGGGCAGCAGCCCATCGCCAGAGATATGCACCGGATCGGCGGCTAAGGGCGGCCCGGGCAGCAGGGGTGAGCACCCCGCCAAGAGCAGCGGGGCGGATCGCAGCAAAGAACCATCGGAAAACAGGAAAAAGCAGGCAAAGGAGAGCGCGCTATGGAGAAGCTGACGCACATAGATGAGCGGGGACGTCCCCGAATGGTGGATGTGGGTGGCAAGCCGGACACCCATCGAGCAGCGGTGGCGAAGGGGAGCATTTACATGAAGCCGGAAACGCTGAAGCGTATTCTGGAGGGCGGCGTGGCGAAGGGTGATGTCCTTTCCGTGGCACAGACCGCCGGCATTCTGGCCGCCAAGCAGACCGCCTCCGCCATCCCTATGTGCCATAATGTTTTTATCACCAGCGTGGAGATGGACTTTATCCCCGATGAGGCGGCCTCCGCCATTCACATTGAGGCGGCCGCCTCTACGGTGGGAAAGACCGGCATTGAGATGGAAGCCCTACATGCCGTATCCATAGCAGCCCTGACCATCTACGATATGTGCAAGGCCATGGACCGGAGCATGCGGATCACCGATCTGCGGTTGATCCAAAAATCCGGCGGAAGCTCGGGAGAGTATCGGGAGGAGGGCCGGTCCGGCAGAGTGCTGGCGGTCAATATCAGCGATTATAAGGGCGTTGTAAAACGCCCTGTGGAGGAAGCCGTATTCCTGAAAAACCAGGGGATCCGGGGGGATGCTCACTGCGGAGAGGATCCCATCCGCCAGGTCAGCCTGCTGGCCAATGAAAGCGCGGACAAAATGCGGGCTATGGGACTGGAGCTGTCGGAGGGAGCCTTTGCGGAAAACATTACCACCCAGGGGATCGAGCTGAAAAGCCTGCCCATCGGTACCAGGCTCCGCATCGGAGAGACCCTGCAGGAGGTTTCCCAGATCGGCAAGGAGTGTCACCACGGTTGCGCTATCCGGGAGCAGACGGGCTGCTGCGTTATGCCTACCGAAGGGATCTTCACCGTTGTTCTGCAAGGAGGGATCGTCCGCCCGGGAGATGAGATTCGAGTGGTATAGGATTCGGTATCAATCCGGTATAAATACAGTATACATTTTCAGAGGAGATTGGAAAGCACAGACTCTTGGGATATAATTTCCGTAGGCTTTTCCAGTCAGGGTATGGAGGGATCGTATGGCTAATGTGAAATTTATCGAAACCGTCCTGCGGGACGGACATCAATCGCTGATCGCTACCAGAATGCGGACCGAGGAGATGGTTCCCATCCTGGAGACCATGGATCAGGTGGGCTATAACGCGCTGGAGGTGTGGGGGGGCGCAACCTATGATGCCTGTCTTCGATTTCTGGATGAGGATCCGTGGGAGAGGCTGCGAACCATCCGCAGGAATATAAAGCATACCAAGCTGCAGATGCTTCTCCGGGGGCAGAACCTGGTGGGCTATAAGCATTACGCCGACGATGTGGTCCATGAATTTGTTGACAGGGCCATCGCCAACGGCATTGATATCATCAGGATCTTCGATGCCCTGAACGATACCAGAAATTTAGAGGCCGCCATCAAAGCCACCAAGAGGTTCGGCGGTCACGCTCAGGGAACCATTTCCTATACCATCAGCCCTGCCCACACCAATGAAGTATTTATTCAGCTGGCTAAGGAAATCGAAGAAATGGGCGCGGATTCGGTCTGCATCAAGGACATGGCCGGTCTGCTGAGCCCCTACAATACGTACGAGCTGGTCAAGGCCATCAAGGCGAAAATCCGCATTCCGCTGGAGCTGCACACCCATGCGACCAGCGGACTGGGAAGCATGACGTATATGAAGGCGGCGGAAGCCGGCGTGGATATTATTGATACGGCGATTTCGCCCTTTGCGGAAGGAACCTCCCAGCCGCCCACGGAGCCGCTGGTCGCCGCATTTAAAGGGACCCCCTACGATTCCGGGCTGGATCTGGCCATTCTGGATAAGGTCGCAGAGTACTTCCTGCCCATCCGGCAGAAGTACATCGATAGCGGTCTGATGGACCCCAAGCTGATGGGCGTGGATATCAACACCCTGATGTATCAGGTGCCGGGCGGGATGCTTTCGAATCTGGTGTCCCAGCTGAAGCAGGCTAACGCCATGGATAAATTTGAAGAGGTGCTGAAGGAAATCCCCAGGGTCCGGGAAGATTTGGGCTATCCGCCCCTGGTCACTCCCACCAGCCAGATCGTGGGAACTCAGGCGGTGCTCAATATTGTCACCGGCGAACGATATAAAATGATCCCCAACGAGGTCAAGATGGTGGTCAAGGGCATGTACGGACGCACCACTGTTCCCATTAAGGAGGAAATTGTTCGGAAGATCATCGGCGACGAGGAGCAGATCACCTGTCGGCCCGCCGACCTGATCGAACCGGAAATGGACAAAATCCGGAAGGCCGCTGCCCGCTACATGGAGCAGGAGGAGGATGCGCTGTCCATGGCCATGCTGCCCAAGCCGGCGGAGGATTTTTTCAAGAGCCGGGAGCAGAAAAGGTACGCCATCGACCTGAATCTGCTCAACGAAGAGGACGCGGTCTATCCGGTATAGCTCCCGGCGGCTGCGGCGGTGTTGGGCCTGGATTTTTGCCGGCAGCGCAAAGCCGCCTCCCTATGGAGCCCCTGACCCCGGGGAGCGTAGTCTGCGGCGCGGCATCGCAGCAAGCGACAGCGAGCAGGGCGGAACATAAAAACAGGACGGAGAAAGGGATCCGTCCTGCTTTTCGTTTATCCCGGCCGCGATGGGCGTTACACCTCTTCGACCAGGTAGATGGAGGGGTGGTTGTTCAGATAGTCGAGGAGTTGATGGTGACTCAGTTCCTTGGGCAGGCGCAGAGGGATGTGCAGGCAAA